>CANTEM010000026.1 GCA_947652805.1 uncultured Clostridia bacterium
CGAGATTAATTTGGAGTAAAAATGAGAATATAATAGGCGTTTAAATCAGCGTGTGTATTCGGAAAATGGCGGTTCCGATCCTTATCAACAACAAAATCTCCGCCCGGCCCGGATTCTGCAACAAAGCAATGCTTGCCTACAGGGATTTCCGGGATATCGCTTTTTACAACCTCTACATCCAGAAATACATTGACATGCCCCTGATAGTATCTCCCAGGTTCGGAAAGAATTTGTGTAATCGTATATTCACCAAATTCCAATGTCTTATACAAATGGTATGTTCCGGCGGGAACATATGAATATTCCTCTAAGGCTGCGGTATCCTTTGTTATGAATGCCTGCAGCATATTGATCTCACGCTCGTAGCTTATATATTCTACCGGCCCCTGGGTTTCCAGCTTGCCGATATCCGCAACATCGTCAATGGTAATCTTCTCAAATTCGTATAGCGCAAGACCGTCTTCTCCTGCCAGATACTTTGCCCAATCAATATACAGGTAGTTATAGTCCGTCAGCGAAAGCATGAACTGTCCGTCATCCTGTTTCCCAAAAAAGGGTAATATTTGGAATGCATATCCTTCAATCTCGTCTACATAATGGGTGAGCTTCGGTTCTCCGCTGCGCAAATCTATGGCTGTCAGTGTGTTGAAACACGATTCATAGCTGCGCTCCTGATCAAATGTGTTTTCATATGTATTCCACATCAGCACATACAATCCGTCTGTAATCCGCTGGAGACCGTACCCGCATATTTCCGGAGAATAGGCAGCCCAGTCAACTGTTACATCGTATTTTTTGTCAGCATACCATATCTCCTGCAACATATAGTTGAGGGTTTTCGCATCGCGGAAAAATGCAAGTGTGATACCGTCCTTCTCGACTTCATACATATCCGGATAAAATTCTGCCCGGCAGATCTTCCACTCTGCATCTTCCCATCCGGCACAGTCATATGGGTTCTTACAAACCAATCCGATGCTCACATACTGCTGATCCGTTACATAAATTTTTGCCCTGCATTCAACCTGATCTCCCCATGCGCCGTTCGTAAATGCAGCATCCTTTATTTCAATTTTTTCTTTGAAATCAGGGAAGCGGAGTATAGACTCAGTCCCTTCTAAGACATAATCGCTCATCCGTCCTGTATGAATAAACTCCAACACCGCTTTGTTGATCTTTTTTAAATTTGCGCTCTTCACAAAGGCTTCACTGGGCTTTACCGTACCCCGCTGGATATCCTCGCCCGGACACGGGTGCCCCGCAAGCATAGATGTGTAGAAGGGCACCCGGAAGAACGCGTCTTCTCCGATTTCAGCCGTCTTTGGCACCGTACCCTCTACCGCACGGATACACTCGAAAAACGCCTCTGCGCCTACATATTCCACGGAATCCGGCAAATGGATCGCCCGGAGACTGCATCCCGCAAAAGCGCCTTTGCCGATATATTCCAATCCCTGGGGGAAGGTGATTTCCTCTATCTGGGCTTCATAGAAAGCAAATGCGCCGATTTGTTTTACCCCATAGGGGATCATAAAGCTTTCCCGCTCCCCGCCGGTATACTGGAGCAGGCTGGTGCCGTCTGTAGAAATAATACAGCTTCCCGTATCGGTAAAATACTGGTTGTCCTTGGACAAAAGCAGCCGGAATCTTTTTTCACTATTGAAAGCGTCATATCCCACATGCTTTACGTTGGCGGTCAACATAACGGTGTTGACGTCCTTCGCTTCTGCAAAAGCGTTGTCCGCAATGGCGTCCACTGTCTCCGGAATAACTACATCTGTTTCTGCACCGGTGTATTTCAAAAGCTCCCCGTCCCGAATCAGGAATCCGTTTTCGTCGGTTACACCGCCCCCAAACAATCCATGGATCGCCGCCAGAACCGTTCCTGTGACTACAAGACAAATCGCCGCTGCAACCGATCCGATTTTAATAAATTTCATTCTTTTCCGCATCCGGAAATACTGCAATGTGTCCTCTACATGCTGCTCCGACACAGAGCCGATTGCTTTATATACATCCGTCCCCTTCATCTTTGAATCCCCCTTTCATGCAGCGCTTGCCGGAGTTGTCCCCGCAGCCGGGAAAGCCGGGTCGTTACGCAGGTCACGGTCAGACCGGACATGCGGGACAGTTCCTTCACAGACTCCGACATGAAATACTTTCCTACAAACAATGCTTTATTTTCCGCGTTCAGCCCTGCCAAAAATCCGTCAATTGCTTCGGACAGCTCTGTATCGTCAAAGGATACATCCGGTGCGGGAATGCATTCTTCCAGCTCCGTAATCGACAGATTTGCTCCACCGCCTCGCTTTTCCGCCATGTTGTAGTCCAGCTTATCGCAGGCAATATTCCGGGCGATTTTGGCGGAATATGCCTGCATGGAAATTGGATTTACAGGCGGCACGGTGTTCCAAACTGTCAGATATGTGTCATTTTCACATTCCTCCGCATCCTGAGACACTGACAGTATATTCATAGCGATTCGATAAATCAATCTGCCGTATTTTGCTGTCAAAGCCGGGATCGCCTGTTCACTGCGTGCAAGGAACAACTCTTTTATACTGCTGTCATGCATAGCTTTATCCTTTCTTTATGGTATCAGGTCCTTTCACTCTATATGTAGGATTTAGAGGAAATTTGTCACAGGGGAAATCAAATAAAACGAAAAAGGCTCCGGCAAAGGGAGCCTTAGAGAGTTGGGTGCGTACGCGACAGCCCCCTATGGAGCCACACAGTGGATCCCCACATGGGGGCCTTATAAGTTTTATACTGTACGCTAGTTCCCCACAAGGAAGGTTTTTCGTACTTTTTTATTAGTCCGCTTTTCCGTCGGAGCCGCACAGCTTGATTTTATGCTTGCAAAGCTCGATCACTGCTTCTCTTGCAGGACCCATAAACTTTTTCGGATCGATCACTGCTTCATTTTCCAGCGCCTTGCGGACCGCTGCGGTAGCAGCGGCGCGCAGCTCCGTTGCAAAGTTTACTTTGTTTATACCAAGCTCAATGGTACGGCGGATCATTTCATCCGGGATGCCGGAACCGCCATGGAGTACCAAAGGCGCATCGATCTTTTCACGCAGTGTTGCAAGAAGCTCAAAATTCAGCTTCGGTTCTCCCTTATAGAAACCGTGGGCTGTACCGATTGCTACAGCGAAAATGTCTACGCCGGTGCGGGTGAAGAAATCCAATGCTTCTTCCGGATCCGTATAGGCGATCTGTGCGCTGTGCCCGTCTTCCTTACCGCCTACGGTGCCTAACTCCGCTTCTACAGTAACCCCTCTGGCAGCAGCCATTTCTACGACCTTGCGGGTCACTTCGATATTTTCTTCATAGGGAAGCTTGGAGCCGTCGATCATAACAGAGGTGTATCCCGCCTGTACAGCATCACGAACGCCGTCGTAGCTTTCGCAGTGATCCAGATGGAGCGCTACCGGTACGTCTGCGGCTTCGCCCTCTGCACGCACCATAGCAACAGCCTGCCGGAGGGTAAGATATTTTACCGTGGTGGGTGTTGTCTGAATCATAACGGGAGAACGCAGCTCCTGTGCGGCGGCAACGATCGCCTGCACCATTTCCAAATTTTCCGCATTGAATGCAGGAACTGCATATCCGCCTGCACGAGCCTTTTTGATCATTTCCTTACTTGTTGTGTACATTGTGTCTGTATCCTTTCTTCATCCCGCGGCAAGGCTTATTCCAAAATATTGTCCGCAATCATCTTTTCCACGTTTTCCCGGGAAATTTTTCCCTCCATAGGACCGAATGCCGCCGTATTCAGGGATGCGGCAGCGGTTGCCATTTTCGCCGCGTCTTCTATGGATTTTCCTTCTGTCAGGGCACACAGGAACGCGCCGTCAAAGCTGTCTCCTGCCCCGGTAGCATCCAGTACGGGAACCTTATATACGCCAAAGGCGAACCGGGTGTCTCTGGTATAAATCACACAGCCTTTTTTACCGTTTTTCAGTGCGATAATCTCCAGTCCGGGCTTGTCGCGGAACAGCGCCTGTACTGCCTCTTCAATATCATCGCAGCCGGACAGCATACGCAGCTCGCTCTTGCCGGGCATAAACACGTTGGTCTGATCCAGCACTGCTGTGATCAGATCCTTCGCTTTCGGATCCTTCATCAGCTCCGGACGGATATTCGGGTCAAAGGATACCTTTGCGCCAGCCTTTGCCGCTGCCTGCATCGTATCCACAATCCGCTGTCCAAACGCCATATCTGCCATAAGAGAACAGCCCATAATATGGAAGAATTTCAGTCCTTCCAGCTTTTCTGCTGCCGGCGCAGGCGCCAGAACGGCAGGGGGATTGCCGATATGGAAAATAAACTTCCGCTCTCCGTCGGAGAAATAGGTAACAAATGCGCAGCCGGTGGAAATTCTGTCGTTTTTGATCACGCAGGAGCAGTCCACGCCGTCGCCCTCCAGACGATCCAGCAGACACTTTCCAAAATCATCGTCGCCAACGCCGCCGACGATGGCTGCTTTATGTCCCAGACGGGCTACCGTATCAATAAAGATTGCCGGAGCGCCGGAAGGATAGGGACCGCGGAACACTTCCGCCTTATCCAGGGGTTTATCCACACCATCCCGCATAATTTCGACGATGATTTCCCCCATAGTCATAATTTCTGCCATGGTCTATATATCCTTTCTTACCTTATGCGCCCACAAACTGCTTTTTCAGGAACACAAGAGAATCTGCAATCATTTTGTCCATGCCCGCCTCGTCTGCGCCGCCGGACAAATCGCGCCATACCTTGATATCGCTGCCGACTGTACCGCCTGTTTTCATAAACGGTTCCATGACAACCATTTTATCATATCCGATGTCCCGCAGTGCCTGACCAATCTCAGCCCAAGGCAGGTGTCCCATACCGGGAAGCTTCCGATTCCCTTCGCCAACGTGTACATGAGCAAGGAGATCGCCTGCACGGCGGATTGCGGCGGGAAGATCGTCTTCTTCGATATTCATATGGAAGGTATCCAGCAAAAGCTTTACAGAAGCGCGGTTAACGTCTTTGCAGAAACGAACGCCTTCCTCGCAGTCGGTGAGCAGGATGGTTTCAAACCGGTTCAGGATTTCCAGACAAATGGTAATACCAAGCTGGTCTGCCACATCGCCCACTTCCTGCATACCTTTCACAGCCCGATCCCACAGTGCGTCTTTGTCCAGATCCACAAAGTCGTAGGGCCAGCAGTTGTACAGTGCGCCGATCAGCGTATTGCAGTCGATTTTCACCATCTGGTGCATAATGTCTGTGAGGAACTGGACGCCTGCACGGCGGATATCCGGATCTGCGGAGGACACGTCCTTATCCTTGGGGGGGCCGAGGTTTGCGGAAATCTCCAGTCCCAGCTCCTTTGCAACGGCGCGCAGCTCTTCCAGCTGTGCATCGCTCATTTTAATTAAATCCCCGGCGCCGACTTCGATCACGTCAAAACCGGCTTTTTTCGCCTTTCTCGCCATTTCGCAGTAATCTGCACCCCAGTTGCTTACCCAGTAAGCATACAGTGTTCCAAATTTCATTGTATAACCCTTTCTGTTCTTGTAGTAATATTCTTTATCGTTGTCCGTCTATCCCATAAACAAGCTGCATAGGACTGACAGCAAGTGAAAAAGCTTTTTCAATACCTGTGGTATTATAGGTTGTGCGGATTCCCAGTTCCTGCACCATATCATACCATGCCCGGTATCCCTGGGTATAGGCGCTGCGCTGTTCTTCCGTACCTTTTTTGTATCTGCTTTCGTAGGTCGCGCTGTACCCGAGGAACAGCATATGCACAGACAAACGACGGATATTTTCCCGTTCCTGCTCCGTCTCGCACGCGGCGGACGCCTGGGCAAACAAAGTCTGCATTTCATCAAAATGATCTGCGAAATATGCCGCCGAATATATATCAAAGGGATGTTCAAAATCGTTGAGCACGCAGCCCATTTCATCCCCTGCCTGGGTAAGCATTTGTATGTACGTATATATATACGACCAACCCGGACCGTAATATGCCCGCAAATATTCCTCCATATGAAGAATATATTCCTCCTCTGTCATGCCCGCATCCCAGATCAGATTGGAGATGAGATATGCGTCCAGATCTTCAAAGGAGCTTCCAGTCGTTCCAACCACATAAAAGCCTGTTGCCTTATGCTCCATGAACCAGATAAAATCGTTGTACAGATTTGCAAGGTTCGGCTGAGGACACAGCAGATAATAAATATTGGTGGGATAATACCACACGTAAATCTGTGCGCAGTGCTCTGTCCAGCCAAGGTAATATGCTTCCTCTTTGGTGTTGGAATATCCCAGACTGTTGCCGCCTTCCCTGCATTCGCCGCTTCCGATCAGGTGATTGGCGCAGCCGTTCCAGCAGTACAGCAGTGCGACCTCGTCGTTGAGCACCACATTTTTTGGCGGGATACGTACATCGCCATATGCATTGGTGATCACACGGATGCCGGGGTATTCCTCCCGCAGGGTGTTGTCGATCCGGTTTACAAAAGGAACCAGCACGCCCGCCTGGCTGCCCTCCGCCTGGTAAGTTGCGCTGCATTCTGCACAGGCACAGAATTTTCCTTCAGCGGAGTAGGAGCAGGATATCTCCGTAATACTTTTTCCTACGATCCCGCCGGCTGCGATCCGCTGATCCAGCAAAGCCTTCATATTGGCAAGGCAGGTTTCATAAGTTTCTGCCGAGGACAAACAAGGGACGGACGAATCCGGTACAAAATAGTCCATGGAATGAGCATTCAGAAACAGTCGCTCTATGCCGTAACCGTATTCAGGACATAGCATGCTGGGTTGCCCGGTGCAGCCGCTGAGCTTGCGCTTGATTACGGAAGAATATGTATAAGAATTGGCAAAAGGATCAATGGTGATACAGCGATACCGTACTGTGGGAACCTGTTCGTCCCGCAGTCCGTTTGGAAGATCCACCGTATCGGCAGTATATAGTACCTGATCGTTATATCCTAAAAAACGGTATCCGAAATATTCCTCCAGCAGTTCATACACGCCGTACATAACTCCTCGGGCAGCGCCGCCCATAATCGTAAGCGTCCCGCCGGAAACAGTTATGGAATACCCGTCGTCGCCAAGGCTGCGGGATCCGTCATCTGCACACAAAATAATCTGATAGGGGTCGCTGCACGCCCCCTCTGCAATCACAAGGGTTCTGCCGCAGGCTTCTTTCACATACTTTTGCAGTTCAGTGGCCGCAAACCGGATATTTGCATTCTCCGGATCCTGCACCAAAATAGTATATTTCCCGATGTTATTTCCGGCAATGGTGATTTCCCCCACATTGGTATCGAGAACCGGATACACCTGGGACAAATCAATGAGATCGGCCAAATGCCGTCTGAGTTCAAAGCTGTCGTAAGCAGTTACGTCTCCATCTCCGTCCACATCTGCCAAGTCATGCTGGATCCAGTCCGACACGCCGGCAATATACCGAACCAATTCAAATGCATCCAGTGCATCCACTTCGCCGTCTCCGTTTACATCCCCGCGCAGAAAGGAGGCCGCGCCAGCCGGCACGGAAACGGTAACAGCAGTAAACAGCAAAGACACAATAAGCAAACTGCAAATCCATTTTTTCATAGTTGCATGTATTCCTTTCATTGGCATGTGCGTCCGTATCGGGCAGGACACGATTGCGATTCTCCGAAAAACCAATCCGGTAATACCAAACGCAGCATAAATTCTCTTTTTATTATAATATACAGACCGTTTTTTTTCAATAGTTTTTCCCGCATATAAACTGGAAAATCCGACTTGTTATCCCAGTATTGACAAATATATGGTATTTTTGTTATAATTGTTTTAGCCGAAATGCAAATGCATGCTGCTGTAAAAATTTTATCAAAAGGGGCGATCTGTATGGACAAAAATGACCGCAAACGAATACATATCAATTTTGCATCCACCCCAGGCACTCCTTTGCTGTTTTGCACGCCTGCCCAGGCAACCGCATTGCTCCGTGAAGAACGCAAGCCTGTATTTTTGATACGGCACGGGTTGACTGCCTGGAACATGCAGATGCGTCTGCAAGGACGGGAAAATATTCCTTTAAATGCAGATGGGCACAGTCAGGCTAAGCATTGCGCGTCATTTTTGGGAAAGGCGCTGATCGAAAACAAGGTGCCCCTGAAAAGCGTGTACACTTCGCCCCTGACACGGGCATATGACACAGCAGCGTACATAGCTGACAGTTTGGGATTCGAGAAACCCTCTGTTGAAAAAGGACTGATCGAACGGGATTACGGATCCCTGTCCGGGCTGACGCCTGCGAAAAAAAAGGCGCTGTATCCCACCCCGGCAGACTATCCGAAAGACGTTGAAAGTATTCCGAACGCAGCGCGTCGGATGAAACGCATTCTTTCTCAAATGTGCCAGGAAAAGGCGGATAGGGCAATCGTTGCAGTGACCCATGGAGGAATCATGAACGCATTGTTTTCCTCGTTGACCGGCGGAAGAGCCGGACTGGGTCCGAATGTAACGCAAAACTGTGCGGTAGCCATGGTCGCTGTGGGAAAGGGAGATATTATTCCCTTGGCATTTAACATGAATGACAGTGTTTTTCCGGAATATGTTTCGGAAATTGATTTTCTAATATAATGCTAAAAGCTCCCCTTAGAAGGGGAGCTTTTTTGTTCTACATCCAAAGTTCAAAAACACCGGCGCAGTCGGAAAACTTATTAAACGTCATATTTGCAAAATGCTGCTTTATTTCCTCATATACAAAATATGCTTCCTGATCATCCCAAATATCCCCGCTTTTTTCCCTGCAAGCCTCCAGCGCGCTTCTCGTTTCAAACGCCACATCACCGATATAGATTCTGCCGCCGGGTCGAAGTTTGGACAGCAGTGTGCGCAAAAAATCAATCTTTTCCGGATCCGTCAAATGATGGAGGGTATAGGTTGCAACGATACAGTCATATTTCTGCGCCGCAAGCTCCTCCACAAGCCCCCGGGAAAAATCTCCCTGATACAGGTGAGCATCCGGCATTTTCGCCTGAGCAATCTCCAGCATACGCTTGGAAAAATCCTGCCCCCAGATCGTGCAGCCGTGTTCATACAGCTTTGCCGTCAGCGTACCGGTTCCCAGTCCCAGATCCAGTATATTCCTGCCTGTGCCAGCCAAAATCCGGTTAAAAATCTCGCCAAGCACCTTCTTATATCCGGCAAAGGGATAACTGTTTGCTTCCTCGGACAAGCCGACGCTTTTATCATAATCCTGTGCCCATAAATCGAATCCGTTTTCGTTGCGCATTGTTTCCTCCGTAAAAATTAATTTTATATCTTCCGTCAGTCACTTACCGCATCCGTGCAAGCCGGTGCAATTCCTGCTCCAATGCATCGCAGAATATGGCAAGTTCTTCTTCCGTATTCTGACAGGACAAGCTGATGCGCAGGGAACAATCCGCTTCCCGCTCAGTAAGTCCGAACGCCAATAGGGGACGGCTGACCTTTTTTGCCCGGGCCGAGCAGGCGCTTCCTGCGCTGACACAAATTCCTTTTGCAGACAGAGCCCGGAGCATCACTTCACTTTTGATATTCGGCAAAGTGATATTTATAATCGCGTCTGCGCTGAATTTCGGCATATTAATCTGCACCAGACCGGATAGCTTTGGAATCAAAAAATCATGCAGGCTGCGTACCTTCTCTGCACGTGCCTTTGCTTCCTGCATACCCTCACTGGCTGCCGCACCAAAAGCTGCAATCGCCGGAACATTTTCCGTTCCACTGCGCAGTCTGCCCTCCTGTCCCCCGCCATACAGCAGGGGAATGATCCGTTTTCTGCGGATTGTATCCTGGGAAATATACAGCGCTCCTGCTCCCTTGGGCGCATATATTTTATGGGCACTGACAGATAGGGTATCTACACCGAGAGACATCGGCGTAAACGGCACACGCATATAGCCTTGCACAGCGTCGCAGTGTATATGAGCGCCGGGACTTTTTCTGCGGATGATATCCGCTGCTGCGCGGATAGGGTACAGCGCGCCGGTTTCGTTGTTCACAAGCATCATGGCGGCAAGAATTACGCTTTCGTCTGTCGCCTGCTCCAGATCTTCCAAATCCAATGCACCACCCCGGGTTGGAATGCGGTGGACGGTAAATCCTTTCCCTTCCAATTTTGCCGCCGCGGTTTCTATAGAGGGGTGCTCTCCTTCTGTGATCATGATTTTGCCTCTGGTGCCGTTTTTCTCCGGTCTGTTTTTTGCATACACTGTTCCGAACATCGCCTGATTGTTTGCCTCCGTACCGCAGGAGCAGAACAGAATCTGTCCGTCTGCGGCGCGGCGTAGCCCGAGAGACGCACCGATCTGCCGCCGGGCTTCCTCCAGCAGCTTATGTGCGTCCATTCCCGCCTGGTGGACGGAACCGGGATTTCCGTAACAGATGCGCAAGGCTTCCTGCATTTTCTGCAAGGAAGCCTCCGACGGTTTTGTTGTTGCGCTGTTATCCAAATAAATCATTTTTTCCATGTATTTATGCCTTATTTGAAAGAGAAGTTTTCCAGAACCAAATCCAGATCTGACAAGTGATCTTCATAATACTCCGGTGTGGAGGTATAGGTGACATAGTATATATAGTTCTTCCG
>CANTEM010000027.1 GCA_947652805.1 uncultured Clostridia bacterium
TTTCTTCCTGCTCTACATTGGAAAAGGGCGATAAGGGCGCTATTATTACTATGTATCTTGCCGATGAGATCTACAGTTATGACCCGACTCTGGCCTATACGGATGCAGCGTCGGCAAAAATTATTTCTATGATATATGAGGGACTTACCCGGTTGGATGAAAAGGGAAACTGGGAAAAAGCCGCTATGGAAAGCTACAAGGTGATTGAGCCGGATAACGAGGAAGATGGTTACAGGGTTCAGATCAACCTGCGGGAAAACAAATGGAGCGATGGCAGAACCGTGCAGGCAAATGACTTTGTGTATGCATGGAAGCGAATTCTTGAACCCACCAATGCCTGCGAGGCTTCCGCTTTGCTGTATGATTTAAAGAATGCACGGGAAATTAAAATGGGTGATGCTACAGTAGATGATTTGGGCATCAATGCTGTAGAAACCTATGTTTTGGAAGTGGAATTTGCATCTAAGGAAGTGGATTTGGATGCGTTTTTCCGTGCGTGTGCCAGTGTGGCGCTGGTTCCTCTGCGGGAAGACAAGATCACTTCCAGCGATAAGTGGTCCAAACGGTCGTCTTCTATGGTAACGAATGGACCGTTCGCGGTTAGAGGTATAACAATCGGAAAAGAAATGCGTCTTGAGCGTTCCGCTTATTACTACCGGGATACAGAATCCAATCAGGCTTTGGATAAGTATGTAACGCCTTACAGAATTGTTGTTAACTTCGGGTACGGCAATAAGGAAAAGCAGTTGGAACATTATGAGGCAGGCGACATCTTCTATATGGGAGAGCTGCCGTTGGCTGCCCGGGCAAATTATGAGAAGGAAGCAACGATTCGTGACAGTTCCGTGGTCCATACATACTTTTTCAATACCGAAAACAAGTTGTTTGAAAAGGCTGAAGTGCGTCGGGCGCTTTCCATGGCAATAGATCGCGAGGCTTTGGCGGAGCTTGTAGTATATGCAGACGCTGCTACGGGACTTATTCCTTCCAATGTGTTTGATGCAAATGGAAAAGGAGATTTCCGCAAGGAAGGCGGCAATCTGCTGGAAAGTACAGCAAATCTTTCTGAGGCACAGTCTCTGTTGAAAGAAGCCGGTGTTACCAGAGGTTCCTTTACGATTACCGTTCGCAATACTGAGGTGGATTTGGCAATTGCGGAATATGTCGCAGACGTTTGGAAGGATCTTGGCTTCACAGTAAAGGTAGAGGGCTTGTCTCCTGAAAAGGAACCGTCTACAGAGGCCAACCAGTCTGATACATATAAGGATTTGTTCCTGGAAGCATACACGTCCGGCGATTTTGATGTAATTGCGCTTGATTATCAGATGCTTGCTCCGGATGCATTCTCTGCATTGGCACAGTTTGCCGCTAAGTTTTCCGGAAACGGTGTGGATATGGAGTCTGCGGATTATGATGTGATTCCCAATATTACCGGATACAATAGTGAGGCATATAACGATTTGATTGAAGAGGCTTATGCTGCCGGAAGTGACAGTAAGGCAAAAACAGAAAAGCTGCATGAGGCAGAAACGCTTTTGATGGAAGATATGCCGGTAATGCCCCTGCTGTATCTGAAGGATGCATACATCTATAATAGTAAGATTCTCAGCGGAATTAAGGAAACCTATTGGGGCAGAAACTTTAAGAGACTGAAGATGCGCGACTACATGGAATATAAAGAGTCTCTGGAAGCTGCTGAATCGGAATAACAGCAAGTGCAAAGTGCATTAGAAGTTGGCGGAATAAAAGGCGGTGGGGCTTTCCCTCCGCCTTTTTCTGGGGATATTCTAAAGAAATAAAAAGAGGAAGTGGGTCGTATGGCACAGTTCAAAGAAGAAAATGAAATTAAAATTTTCATACTATATTTGCTGGATAAAATCGGCTATCCTTTGGACTATCCGAGTATAGGCTCTATTATGATGCAGGACGGCATTGTGAACTTTTTTGATTTTGCCCAATGCTTTTTTTCTTTGGTAGATGCGGGACATATCCGAGAAATTGTACGGGATTCGTCTAACCAGGGTGAAGAAAAAACAGTACAAAATCCGGAGCCTGAAAAAAGCGATGGATCTCCTGCAGCAATCGGTGCAGAACTGGAAGATTTTGCGGAGGAATATGATTCGGATGCTACTGTTCTGTATGAAGTCACAGATACGGGCAGGCAGGTAGCAGAAGCCCTGTCCGATAGTTTGATGGTGACAGTGCGGGAAAAAAGCTATCGCAGCGCCCTTCGACATTTGTCGTTTGCCAAAAAAGGTGCTTATGTCGATCACTCCTACCGACCGGACGGAGACGGATATCTGGTAAACTGCTCTATCAAGGATAAGAATGGGGTGATCATGGATTTGACCGTGCGTGCAGACAGCGACTATCAATTGCAGCGCATGCTCAGCAATTATGCGGAACGTCCGGAGGTTGTGTTTCGCGGCGTGGTCGCGCTTCTTTCCGGAGATGTCAATTATTTGTTTGAGGATACCTGATGATGCGCTATTCTGCATAGAAATGACAAAAATGATTTGTATATATTTGACAGGTATGAATGAATTATATACAAAAATTTAAAAAAATAAAAACTCCTATTGACAAAATTTACAATTGTGCTATAATAACATTATTATAGGTGAGATGAATTAAAAAATTGAAAGTTTTATACAGAGGAATCAGCTTTGCAGGATACGCCAAACGCATTATTGAAGGAAATACGGGAGGGAAGTGACGCTGGTTTTGCAGCATTGCAGAAACAGTACGCCCCTCTTACAGCAACTTTGGTATCCAGCTTTTGCGCAAGCGGCGGCGGTGTCCGCGCTGACTTGGAGCAGGAGGCTGAAAGTGCGCTGCTGAAAGCTGCGCTTTCATATGACAGCGCGCAGACTGCGGTTTCCTTTGGTCTGTATGCAAAAATATGTATACGGAATGCATTGATCTCTCACCGCAGAAAGGTTCTGCGCCGGGCGCGTCGGGACATGCCCGAAAAGGATGCGAAGCGGGAGCCTGGTGCGTACCGCGTGTTTGTGCAGACGCAAAATTTGGAGAAAAAACTGGCGGAACTGAATGAAGTTCTTTCTCCCTATGAGCGCAGGGTTCTTCTGGAATATATGTCCGGAAAATCGGCGCCGGAAATTGGGGAGGAGATCGGAAAATCTGCAAAATCTGTGCACAATGCGCTGTTCCGAATCCGCGAAAAGGGAAAGCAGTTTGAGCGGTCTGCAAAGCCGGAGTAATAGGGTTGCCGGCACAGTGCGTGTTTTCTATATATGCCCGAATAGCTTAATCAGAGCGTTGGTTTCAAAGGTAACGGTTAAAGTCCGTTGAGGGCAAAAAAATTATTCTACCATATTAAGCGAGGTAAAAGATGTACGAGGACAAGACATTGGTTTGCAAGGATTGCGGTAACGAGTTTGTATTTACTGCAGGCGAACAGGAATTTTATGCAGAAAAGGGTTTCCAGAACGAGCCCCAGCGTTGCAAGGCTTGCCGTGATGCCAGAAAAGCTGCATCCAAGTCGCAGAGAGAAATGTTCACCACAACTTGCGCACAGTGCGGTCAGGAAGCAAAAGTTCCTTTCCAGCCGACAAGCGACAGACCTGTATATTGCAGCGAGTGCTTTGCAGCAATGAAACAGCAGTAATTGTTTTGCAAAGTTTTGCATAATTGTTACCACATGTATGTCGAAAGGAAAGCACGGTATCGTGCTTTCCTTTTTGCATAAAAATGCGGCGGTTTGGCAGGATCTGCCAAACCGGATTTTTTATAAAAAGATATGTACAAATAAAAAAAGATGTGCTATAATAGGCATGAATACTGGATTTCTATAGCCTTGTAACGGTAGAAGTTCAAACAATCCGTATTATTTTGTCAGAAAGGCAATTCATATATGAGCGAAAACGAAAACCGGCAGGGACAGCAAAACCGCCCGGCAGGGAAAAATCAGAATAAAGTTGGTTCTGCACAGGCGGGAAATGTAAGAAGAAAACGTCGTCCGGGTCCGGGAGTCCGAAAAGACATAAAGGGAAGTGGACAGGAGCGCGTTGCTGCGGACGGGCAGAAGAAGCCGAATTCTAAAAGAAAGAAACCGGATAATAGTGAGAAGAAACCTTCTGCCACAGCTGTACAGGGAAAACGCGGTGGCGTGCAGAAAAATAATAGACGGGGAAATCGCGGCGGCCCGCCGAAAATCCATGACGGGTTCGATGATATTCGCAGCTACGGCGGAAGATATTTGAAATTGCCTGACTATGATGAACTGGAAAACGCAACACTCAGCAGTGCCGGATTGATTTCTGCAAATGCAGCAGGCTTGGCTTTGGCAGAGAATGAGCCGATTACCCTGTCGGAAGAACAGGCTCCCGTTGCAGGGAGAAACGCTGTACGTGAGCTGCTGCGCAGCGGCAGAAGTATTGATAAAATATTTGTAAAATCCGGACAGCGGGAAGGCTCACTGATTGCGATTGTTGGTGAGGCAAGAAAAAAACGCATTCCGATTTCGGAAGTTGCCCAGGAAAAACTGGATCAGCTCGCCAGAGGTGCCAATCACCAAGGCGTGGTGGCTGTCGCAGCGGAAAAGGATTATACAGATATAGATGGAATTCTAAATATTGCCGCAGAGCGGGGAGAAACGCCGCTTGTAGTAATTGCAGATTCGATTGAAGACCCGCATAATTTAGGTGCGCTGATTCGCTGCGCCGAATGTGCAGGCGCTCACGGGGTAATCATCCCCAAACGTCGTAGTGCCGGACTGACGCCTGTTGTATCAAAAGCATCTGCCGGAGCGCTGGAGCATATGGCAATTGCAAGAGTCTCGAATATTGCACAGGCTGTAACCGAGCTGAAGGGAAAGGGATTGTGGATTTTTGTATCGGAAGCAGACGGTGTGCCTTACTATGAGACAGATTTCTGCGTGCCCGCAGCGATCGTGCTTGGCAGTGAGGGAGCAGGCGTTTCAAAGACGGTCCGTGACAAAAGCGACTTTACAGTATCTATTCCAATGTACGGAAAGATCAATTCACTGAATGTATCTACGGCAGCGTCGGTGATCCTTTGCCATGCAGCCAGAATGCAGCACGGCAAGTAAGATATACTGACAGTTATTGTTTTGTATGACTGCATTGCGGTACTTAGCAAATGATAGATAACCGGTTAAACGATTGGTCACAATTCCAAAGGAAGGAACCGAAAGTATGGCTGAAAATAATGAAAACAAAAAAGTGACGGCGCAGGAGTTATTGGCTCGTCTGAGCAGACCTACAGGACAGACGGATGTGAGAAAGGAGTCTGCACAGATTCCGGACTTTTCGGAATCGGAAACAGCTTTTGAGCCGGAGGAACCCACTGCTTTTGACGGAGTTTCCGATGAAGGAGCGGATGTATACCCGGAAGATGATTTCTTTGACAACGATCCGATTGAAGAATATGTGGATGCCGAATCTCCCGAGGACGGAGAGACTACATACGATCCGACGGTAGATTTTGAAACCCTTGTAAACGAAGTGACCGGTGAAGAATCGGATGCGATTGACGAAACAGATATTAGCCTGATGGTGGCGCTCGGTATGGAAGACGAGCTTGCCAAAAGTGTCGGAGCTGAAACTGCCGCACAGATTACAGACGATTATGTGGCAGATCAGGAAGAATGGGTGACGCGCAGCAAGCGGTACGGCCCCGGTGAATATTCCGATCCGGCGGAGAACGGAGAAATTGCGCTTCGATACAGAAAACGCAATCGGTGGGCAATTGGCAGACTGCTGTGCGGATTGGTGCTGACACTGCTCATTCTCGCATATGAAAATCTGCCGCTGCTGGGATATCAGCTTTCCGGTGCGTTGGATCCTGCTGTTTATCCTGTCGTATATATTATGATGGATTTACAGCTTCTCCTTCTGTTGGCTGTGCTCTGCTATCGGCATATTTTCGGCGGACTGATTTCGCTGCTGAAATTCCGCCCTACAACGGATTCCATTGCCGGGGTTATGACGGTGGCAGTGATTGCCAGCTCTGTTTATGAGGCGGCAACAGCTGTCCCCGGTACAGAGCCTGTGCTGTTCCTGTTCCCGGCTGCCCTGTGTTTGCTGTTTACGGTTATTCATGAATTTATGACTGTCCGCCGGGAGATTTTTAGCTTTAATATTGTGTCTGCCAACCGTCCCAAATATGTGATGCGTCGGCTGTCTACCCGGGATTCCATGATGGAAAACGAGGCGCTGGCTGACAGCATTCATGACGATGACGGCGGCGATATTATCAAAATTCAAAAAACAGATTTTGTTGACGGCTATTTCTGGAGAACGAAAAACACAGGTGGCGGAGATCGCTCCATGATCGGCGTTACAATCCTGGTGGCGTTGATTCTTGCAGCTGTCGGCGGTGTTTATGCGGCTGTCAGTGGTCACGAAAGCGGTCCTTTTACAGTTGCTTTTGCGGTGCTCAGTGCGTCTATGCCGGCGGCAATGATCATTGTTGGCTGCTATCCTTTCTATCGGGCGAATCGCGCGGCTTATGAAAATGAAAGCACGATTATCGGTGAAGGCTCGGTGGACGAATATTCCGGCACCAGTGTGGTATCCTTTGATGATGTAAATGTATTTCCTTCTACAAATGTAAAAGTGCGCAATGTGAAACTTTATAATAACAGCCGTATTGATAAGGTTCTTTACTATGCTGCCAGCGTCTTTGCCAAGACGGGCGGACCCTTGGGGGACGTGTTTGATATTGCTACTATGGAATCCGGACATTCTGATGATGTGGAAATATTGGATACGGATACCGGTTATATTGAAGCGGTTGTCAGCGGAAAAAGTATTATGTTTGGCCGCGCGGCTGCACTTGCCGGATTGGGAATCGACATTCCTGAAGATGTAACAGCAGAAGACGAAGAGCTTGCAGGTGATTGCTCAGCGCTCTATATGATTTATCAGCATAAGCTGGTTGCGAAAATGATTGTGCACTATCTGATTGATCCGGATTTTGAGTACATCCTGCGGCAGCTTACTGCCAGCGGTATGTGCGTCTGTGTGAAAACCTTTGACCCAAGCATTGATGAGGATATGATTTATCGGCAGATTCGCAGCGGCAAATATTCCCTGCGTGTTATCAAATATCGGAATACCGAGGAGATCACAAAATATTCTGATCGGGCTGAAGGCGGAATCGTTTCCCGGGACGGAACAAAAGCGCTGCTGCAAACGATTTCCAGCTGTGATAAAATCCTCAGCGCCCGCAAAACCGGATATGTCATCAGCGCCCTTGCTGCGGTGCTGAGCGCAGTGGTTATGGCGATTGTGCTGGTTTCCGGAATGTTCTCCGACCTGCACAGTGTGTATTTGGGAGCCGTTCAATTGTTCTGGCTGATCCCGGCAGTAATCACTACAAAAGTAATTGTGCGATAAATATATATTATGGAAGGGAAAGGGCGGAGCAAATCTCCGCCCTTGCTTATACTATGAGAGAAGATATTAAGCCGTTTATTACAAAAGTACAGAAGCCCGGCCGGTATGTAGGCGGGGAAGCAGGAAGTGTATATAAGGATAAGGACAAGGTCGGATTGCGGGTGGCATTCTGCTTTCCGGATATATATGATATCGGCATGTCCAATCTGGGAATGCGGATCCTGTGCGGCGCCCTCAATCAGATAGAGGAAGTGTGGTGCGAGCGGGCGTTTGCACCTTGGCCGGATATGGAAGCCCAGATGCGGCAACGGGATATTCCTGTGTATGCCCATGAATCGGGAGATTCCATCCGGGATTTTGACATGGTCGCTTTTACCCTCCAGTACGAACTGTGCTACACCACTGCGCTGAACATGCTGGATATGAGCAACATTCCCCTGCGGAGCAAGGATAGGGACGACAGTTATCCGGTGATCCTTGCAGGCGGTCCCTGCGCTTATAATCCGGAACCCGTTGCAGATTTTATAGACATTTTTTCCATCGGAGAAGGGGAGGAAGCGCTCCCCCAACTGGCGCAGCTGTACCTGAACATGAAACGGTCCGGTACATATACAAAAGCAGACTTTCTCCGCGCGGCGTCTCATTTGGAAGGGTTTTATGTTCCTTCTTTATATGATGTTGCATATCGGGAGGATGGGACGATTCTTTCCATGGAACCCAAATACCCGGATGTGCCCCGAACGGTAAAAAAACGGATCGTCGCAGATGTGGACAAGGCATATTTTCCTACAGACCCGGTCATGCCGCTGGTGGAAACCGTGCACGACCGGATCACGCTGGAGGTGTTCCGAGGATGTATCCGGGGATGTCGGTTCTGTCAGGCAGGATTTGTTACAAGACCGGTGCGGGAGAAAACGCCGGAGGTGCTTTGCGCCCAGGCAAAGGAAATGGCGGAGAAAACAGGATATGATGAAATTTCCATGTGCTCCCTGTCTATTTCCGATTATTCCCGGGTGAATACATTGTGTGATCATCTCCTTGACTGGACGGACGATGCGAAAATCAATCTGTCCCTGCCTTCTCTGCGGGCGGACAGCTTTACAAGAGAACTGATGGATCAGATTTCTACAGTCCGTTCCAGCACCCTCACCTTTGCCCCGGAGGCAGGCAGTCAGCGCCTGCGGGATGTGATCAACAAAAATGTTACGCAGGCGGATATTCTCCGTGCGGCAGGCGTGGCGTTTTCCGCCGGCAAAAGTCAGGTCAAGCTGTACTTTATGAACGGTCTGCCCTATGAGACAATGGAGGATATAGAAGGAATTGCGGCGCTTGCCAAGAATGTGATCGAATCCTATTATAAGACTCCCGGGCGCAGCAAAGGGAGACAGCCAAAGGTTACAATCAGCGTGGCATGCTTTATTCCAAAGCCTTTTACACCCTTCCAGTGGGAAGGACAGAATACAGCAGCGCAACTGGAGGAAAAACAGAAGCATCTGCTTTCCTGTATCACCGACCGTAAAATCCGGTATAATTATCATGATGCGAAGGTGTCCTGGCTGGAAGCGGTATTTGCAAGAGGAAACCGACGTCTCTCCGATGCGTTGGAAGAAGCTGTGCACAGAGGATTGCGGCTGGAAGCATGGGAAGAATTCTTTGACTATGATGCATGGCAGCAGGTGTTTGCGGATACAGGGATCGACCCTGCGTTTTACGCCAACCGAACCATGGGTGAGGAAGAAATCCTTCCGTGGGATGTGATCGACTGCGGCGTATCCAAGGCGTTTTTGCTGCGGGAACGGCATAAAGCAATGGAAGCTGCCGTCACACCCTCCTGTAAGGAGCGGTGCTCCGGCTGCGGCGCCAACGCTTTGGCGGATCCAAGGCAGTGCCGCTGGTGTCCCGGTCATTTGGAAACGCCGGCGGAGCATCTCGGCGCATTGAAGCGCACAGCGGTTCCTGCCAAGCCGGATGCGGGAAAACGAAACGCACGCGGCGCGGGCGCTGCGGTGAATCCCGGAGAAAAACCGGTGCAAACGGTACGCATCTGCTATGCCAAGGGCGGAGCCATGACCTATGTATCCCATTTGGATGTGCAGCGGACGTTTACACGTGCGCTTATAAAAAGCGGTCTCCCTCTTTATTATACAGAAGGCTTCAATCCGATTCCAAAGCTCACCTTTGCATCGCCGCTTTCCGTAGGCGCCAGCGGAGAACAAGAGTTTGCCCAGATCAGACTGGTTCGCGAAATGACGGACGAGGCGATCATGGAAGCCTTGTCCCGTGCAATGCCGCCGGATATACAGGTAAAATCGGTTTACACCCCCGAGACGCAATTCAAGGAAATTGCCTGGGCGGAAAATGAGATTGATTTTCACGTGCCGGTGCACCAGGAGATTTTGGAGTCTCTGGAGAAGCAGTTTGACGGTCCTGTGATCATCCTGAAGAAAACGAAGAGCAGCGAAAAGGAAACGGATATCCGCCCCTTGATTAAAGATATCCGTTTTGAGATGCTGCCGGACGGAGTACGTGTTATTGCTGTTGCCCGTGCGGATAATACCAATTATCTGAACCCGGTGTATATTGCAAAGGTGTGCGCGCAGATGCTGGATCCCGAGGAGAAGGGATACTATACGATACACCGGCGCGGGCTGCTTTTTGAGGACAGTAGTGCGTTCCGGTAATCAGAATATGCTTTTCAGAGAAAATCCTTCTGATTCGGAAAGTCTGCGTACCAGTTCCAGCAGTCGTTCTCTGGCGGCGTGATATTCTTTTGCTTCTCCGGTACTGTGGTGGGATTCCAGATCCGCCAGCGCATCTGCGATTTGATCCAGCTCCTTGTGGCTGACACTGTAGCTGATGATCGGTTCGATTTCATCCCATTTCCTGCGGATGCCGGTGAGGGTTGCGCCGTCAATTTCTGTGGGGAGACGTTCGACTGCATCCGTCAGGGCGTCTGTTTGCTTTTGTACATATATGGCGTTTGCAGTCACTGCAAAGGATAGTATGATCAGAACGGACAGGGCGCACACAAAGGCTCTCATTTCTTTTTCTCCTTTATTATAATCGTTGTATCCCCTGCATCGTTTACTGAAAAAAGAAAAACATCTTCAAACTGTTCCGGCGGATAGAGATAGTCTTCACCACTGTCATCGACAAT
>CANTEM010000028.1 GCA_947652805.1 uncultured Clostridia bacterium
TGTCTCCTACAGCAGCTTCACCCCGCGCTCCTCCATCAACTTCACCGTCTCCTCTGCCCAAATCCAAGATATGTTCAATTCTCTCGCATCCATTGATACCACTACCAACAACCTAACAGATTTTAAAACATATCTGGACAATAGCGAAGAATTGAAGGAACATATCAGCGCAATCCAATATGGGTACGGTCTGGATCTGCTCATCTACGGATATGACACGGAAGAAAATTTCATTACTGTAAATCCTTCCACCGTTATGACCGCCATGTACAGTGCCATGGGAATTTCCTATGATGACAGCGCAGTTTCATCCTCCCCCTATTCCCAGTATACCATGCATGAAATGAACGTCTGGTCGGAAATCATGCCCGGTGCAAACGGCGAACCTATCAACCCGCTGGTAAAGGACCAGTACAACCTGCTGGCAGGCTCCTGGCCTACGAAATACGATGAAGTTGTTCTGGTGATCAGCAAAAGCAATGAGCTCAGCGACGTATATCTGTATTCTCTGGGTCTGCGGGATCAAAGTGAAATGGAAGAGATCATGTCCGCAGCTATGCGGGGCGAAACCACAGAGGTTACCGAACAAACATGGGAATATGACGAACTTCTGGGGCTTACTTTCCACGCGGTGCTTCCTTCCGATTACTATACGGACAACGATGGCGACGGCGTGTGGACAGATATGCGCGACAATGAAGACTATATGAAAATCACCGCTGAAAACGGTATCCAGCTCAAGGTGACCGGCGTAATCCGTCCGGACGAAGACGCTGCTGCTACATCTATCCGTGGCGCAGTGGGATATACTTCCGAGTTGACCCGATATATTATTGATCAAACCAATGCAAGCGAAATTGTAAAGCAGCAAAAGGATGATCCTACTACAGATGTGTTCAATGGATTGCCTTTTGATGACGGAACCAACGAAGAACCTACAGAATCAGAAAAGTCCAAAGCATTTTTGTCATATGCCGCTGATTTATCTTCCACACAAAAAGCCGACCTGTTCAAACGAATCAGCACAAGCATTCCCGAGGATATGCTGAGTCAAACGGTTGATGAATACATGGCCGCCTACCCGGATCGCGCTTCTATGGAAGGGGCAATCATCACTGCATATCAGGAATCTGCCAATGCAGACGAGGAAACGATCCGCAGCTACATTGACAAAATGAGCGATGAGGAACTGACACAGCGTATGCAGGAAAACATTGCAAAAATGGTTGCCGAACAATATGCTAAAGAAACGGAAGCAAGCCTTGCAGGTATTCCCGCCGAGCAGCTTGCCATGCAGCTGGATACATTGCTTGCCAACCCAGATGTACAGCAAATTGCAGCTTACTACGACAACTATATGCCGCCTACAATGTCCGAAGCAACCTATGATGAAAACATTGCCAAACTCAGTGCGGTAGATTTAAAAACGCCGTCCTCTATCAACATCTATGCCTCCAGCTTTGAAGCAAAGGACAAGATTGCGGAAATCATTCAAGCCTATAACGACAGCGTGGAAGAACAGGACAAAATTTCCTATACAGACTATGTAGCCATTCTCATGTCCTCTATCACCACGATTATCAATGCGATTTCTTATGTGCTGATTGCATTCGTGTCCATTTCTCTGGTTGTTTCCTCCATAATGATCGGTATTATCACCTATATTTCCGTTTTGGAACGAACCAAGGAAATCGGTATTCTGCGTTCGATCGGCGCTTCCAAACAGGATGTTTCCCGCGTGTTCAATGCAGAAACACTGATTGTAGGACTTGCAGCAGGACTCATCGGAATCGGTATTACCGCCCTGCTCTGCATTCCGGCAAATATCATTATTGAACATTTCACGGATATCGCCAATATGGCTGTACTGCCTTGGCAGGCTGCTATTGTGCTGGTACTGATCAGTATGATACTGACCCTCATATCCGGTCTGATCCCCTCCCGTCTCGCAGCAAAGAAGGATCCTGTAGAAGCCCTGCGCAGCGAATAAGAATAACGAAAAAATCGGATACCCATATGGGTATCCGATTTTTACCAATAAAAAGGCTCCCCCAGTGAAGGGAAAGTAAGCAGAGAAGTTGCACAAACAAGGGAGCCTTTTTGTTTGTGCTGCGCGGGATGCTCCAGAAGATTCGCTCCGCGAACTCCACACAAGGGAGGCTTTTTAAGTTTGTGCTATGCGTAAGTTCCCTTTACCGGGAAAAGTTCGTTGGCATCGCGCCTATATTGCAAACGAACATTTCGGCGGTCTCAATACGGTGCGCTGCCTGCGGTTCTGGGATAGGGAATCACATCCCGAATGTTGGAAACGCCTGTTAAATACATAATGATCCGTTCAAAGCCCAGTCCGAAGCCTGCATGCCGCGTACCGCCCCAACGTCGGAGATTTACGTACCATTCGTAATCCGCCTCATTCAATCCGCATTCCTGCATACGGGCGCGGAGCACCTCCAGCCGTTCCTCACGCTGGCTGCCGCCAATGATCTCACCCACGCCCGGCACCAGAAGATCCATTGCGGCAACTGTCTTTCCATCATCATTCACCCGCATATAGAAAGACTTGATCTCTTTCGGATAGTCCGTTACAAATACCGGTCCGTGGAACACCGCTTCTGTCAGATATCGCTCATGCTCCGTCTGCAAGTCGCTGCCCCACTCCACGGGATACTGGAAGTCATGCCCACTGTTCTGCAAAAGCCGGATCGCTTCTGTGTACGTCACATGATGACATGCACTTTCGGCAAGTGTCTGTAACCGTTCCAGCAACCCGGTGTCCACAAACTGATTTAAAAACTGTATTTCAGAAGCACACCGGGACAATACTGCTCGGATAATATACTGGATCATATCCCATGCAAGCGCCATATCGTCTGATAGGTCCGCAAACGCAATCTCCGGCTCAATCATCCAGAATTCCGCCGCATGACGGGCTGTGTTGGAATTTTCCGCACGGAAGGTAGGTCCAAAGGTATAAATTTTTCCAAATGCCTGGGCAAAGGTTTCCCCCTCCAGCTGACCGGACACCGTCAGATTTGCGCCTACTCCGAAAAAGTCCCTGCTCCAGTCCACTGCTCCGGCTTCTGTACGCGGCAGATCATTTACATCCAGCGCAGTCACACGAAAGGTTTCCCCGGCGCCTTCACAGTCGCTTGCCGTAATGATCGGCGTATGCACATACAGAAATCCCCGGTCATGAAAAAACTGATGGATCGCGTATGCCGTCTCGCTCCGCACACGGAAAACAGCGGAAAACAAATTGGTTCTGGGACGCAGATATGCAATCTGCCGCAAAAATTCTACCGAATGCCGTTTTTTCTGTAGAGGATAATCTGGTGCGCTCGCCCCTTCCAATTCTACAGAACGCGCGTGGATCTCCAGGGGCTGCTTTGCACCGGGTGTCAGACACACCTTACCCTGAATGATCACAGCAGTGCCCACCTGGTACCGGACAACTGTATCATACTCTGCCAGCTGCTCCCGCTCCAGTACGATTTGTATGCCGGAAAAGCTGCTGCCGTCGTTCAAATCTATAAACGCAAAGGCTTTGGAATCCCGCAGACAGCGGATCCAGCCTCCAAGCACCACTTCTCTGCCGCTGTACTTTTCAGACTCCTCTAAAATATCACGAATAAAATCCCGTTTCATCCCTACGACTCCCCTTTATGGAAGAAAGCGCTTCATAAACAGAAGCGCTTTTTCTTTATACTGAAAATGAACTGTTATTTATAGTATTCCACAAACGCGTCAAACAAATGCATGTCATAATTGCCCGGCACATTTTTATAAAGTCCGCTTCCGATACGCTCGCTGTGTCCCATTTTGCCCAGCACGCGCCCGTCGGGAGAAGTAATACCCTCAATTGCGCAAACAGATCCGTTGGGGTTTGCAGGGGTTTCCATAGCAGGATTTCCGGCAAGATCCACATACTGGGTAGCGATTTGTCCGTTTTCTGCAAGGCTATGCACCAGCTCGGCAGATGCGACAAACCGACCCTCCCCGTGAGAAATCGGGATCGTATGGATTTCACCCGGCTTTGTTTTCATCAGCCACGGAGACTTGTTGGATGCCACACGGGTATGCACCAGCATAGACTGGTGTCTGCCGATGGTATTGTAAGTCAAGGTAGGGCAGGTATCGTCTGTGTCAACAATTTTTCCGAAAGGAACCAGACCCAGCTTGATCAGCGCCTGGAAGCCGTTACAGATTCCCAGCATCAAGCCGTCCCGCTGCTCCAGAAGTTCGCTGACAGCGTCCCGCACAGCGGCGCTACGGAAGAACGCCGTAATAAACTTGCCACTTCCGTCTGGTTCGTCGCCGCCGGAGAAACCGCCGGGGATAAAGATGCCCTGCGCCTCTCTCGCTGCCGCGGAGAAGCTGCGTACAGATTCTGCAATTCCTTCGGCGCTCAAATTGTTTATAACCATAACCTTTGCATTTGCGCCCGCGTCTTCCACAGCCTTTGCCGATTCATATTCACAGTTTGTACCCGGGAATACGGGAATCAGCATAGTCGGACGCGCAACGGTCGCAGCAGGCTTTTTCCAACTGTCCGCCTGGGTGATAAATACAGGCGCCGCGTCATATTTCTGCTTTGCGTCTCTGGGGAACACCTCCTCCAGTCGGCTGTCATACTTCTCTGTCAGATCCGCCAGGGCTACCCGCTGACCGGCAAAAGTTATGCCGGCATCTGCCGTGGTTTTACCTAAAACACAGGCAAACGGAATATTGGTATCGCCGGAGCCAATCTCCACAATAAAGGAACCGTATTGATATGCAAACAATTCCTCCAGGGAAATCCCTTCTGCAACGGAGAAACCGATGCCGTTTCCAATCGCCATTTTGAATATCGCTTCTGCCGCGCCGCCGAATCCAGGCGTGTATGCACTGAGAATACGTCCCTCTTCTGCAAGTGCAGAAAGGACTTCGAAAATCTCCCGGACATCCTTTGCATCGGGTATTCCTTTTGCATTATACCGAGGACGCAGCCATAGCATGGTGCTGTCTGCCTGCTTAAATTCCGGAGAAACGATCTTGCCGATTTTGTCTGTTGTAGCCGCAAAGGATACCAGCGTCGGCGGTACGTCCATATGCTCAAAGGTACCGCTCATGGAGTCCTTGCCGCCAATAGAGGCGGTTTCATAATCCAATTGGGCGCGCAGCGCACCGAGGAGCGCCGCCAGCGGCTTGCCCCAGCGTTTTCCGTCCTTGCCGGGCTTTTCAAAATATTCCTGGAAGGAAAGGTATACATCGCTGAAGGACGCACCTGCTGCGATCAGCTTGGATATAGATTCTACAACTGCCAAATATGCACCAGATGCAGGATCCTTTTCCATAATATAGGGGTTTCCGCCCCATGCCATCAAAGAACATGCGTCTGTATCTCCATGTTCCAGAGAAATCTTATTTACCATTGCCTGGATCGGCGTCCGCTGGTATTTCCCGCCGAAAGGCATCAGCACAGTTCCTGCACCTACGGTAGAATCAAAGCGTTCGGACAGTCCCTGCTTGGAGCATACATTCAAATCCTGTACCAATGCAGACATACCGGCTGCAAAATCCCCAGGGGTTTCCTTTGCAAATGCAGAAGATGCAACAGGCGTGATATCAATATGCTTGGGCGCGCCGTTGGAATTTAAAAACTCTCTGGAAAGGTTGACGATTTCTTTACCGTTCCATTCCATAGTGAGACGGGGTTCTGCCTGAACCGTTGCAACCACAGTCGCTTCCAGATTTTCTTCCCATGCGAGGGCGATAAACCGCGCAACGTTACACGGTTCCACGACAACTGCCATACGCTCCTGAGATTCAGATATTGCAAGCTCCGTTCCGTCCAAGCCCTCGTATTTTTTCGGCACTGCGTTCAGATCAATATGTAGTCCGTCTGCCAATTCCCCGATAGCAACGGACACACCGCCTGCGCCAAAGTCATTGCAGCGCTTGATCATATGAGACGCTTCCGGATTTCGGAACAGACGCTGCAATTTGCGTTCTTCCGGGGCATTTCCCTTCTGGACTTCTGCGCCGCAGGTTTCCAGGGAGCTTGCCGTATGGGATTTGGAGGATCCCGTTGCACCGCCGCAGCCGTCACGTCCGGTACGTCCGCCAAGAAGGATGACAATATCGCCGGGATCGGGCCGTTCTCTGCGCACATTTTTGGCAGGTGCCGCCGCGACGACTGCACCGATTTCCATACGCTTTGCAGCATATCCGTCATGATAGAGCTCGTCCACCTGACCGGTAGCAAGACCGATCTGGTTGCCGTAACTGGAATATCCTGCCGCAGCAGTCGTGACAATCTTTTTCTGGGGCAGCTTGCCGGGAATCGTATCCGCTACCGGGCGGGTAGGATCCGCCGCGCCGGTAACGCGCATTGCCGCATAGGCATAGGAACGTCCGGACAGGGGATCGCGGATCGCACCGCCAATACAGGTTGCAGCGCCGCCGAAAGGCTCGATTTCCGTTGGGTGGTTATGGGTTTCATTTTTGAACAGCAGAAGAAAATCTTCTTCTCCTTTATCGGTCTGCACCTTGATTTTTACTGTGCATGCGTTGATTTCTTCGCTCTCGTCCAGATTTGGTAGCTTGCCCTTGGCTTTCAGATACCGGGTTGCCACAGTAGCAATATCCATCAGGCAAATGGGCTTTGTACGTCCCAGCTCACGGCGCACGTTCAAATAATCCTGATACAGTGCTTCCAATTCTGCATCTTCAAAGGATACGCTGTCAATTTCCGTAAGGAAGGTGGTATGACGGCAGTGATCGGACCAGTAGGTGTCGATCATGCGGATTTCCGTAATGGTCGGATCCCGGTGCTCCCCGGCAAAATAATCCCGGCAGAACCGGATATCGTCCAGATCCATTGCAAGACCGTATTTTTCTACAAATGCCGCAAGTCCCGCCTCATCCAGCGCGGTAAAGCCTGTGAGAGTTTCCACCTGCTGGGGTACAGCATAATCCACCGCCAAGGTAGCCACCGGTGCAAGAGACGCTTCCCTGCTTTCCACAGGGTTGATCAGATACTGCTTGAGCGCCTGTATATCTCCATCTGTCAGCGCGCCCTCCAGCACATATACCTTTGCGGTACGCACCAGCGGCTTCTCTCCCTGGGAGATGATCTGCACACACTGAGCGGCAGAATCTGCACGCTGATCAAACTGCCCCGGCAAATATTCCACTGCAAACACCGTACTTCCGGCGTCTGCCGAAATTTTCTCCGTTACGATGTCCAACTGGGGCTCGGCAAAAACAGTATATTTGCATGCTTCAAAAACATCCGGTGAAATGTTTTCCACATCATACCGGTTCAGAATGCGCACGCCGGTGAGATTTTCGATTCCCAAAAAGCCCCGCACATCAGACAAGAGCGCCGCGCTTTCAACAGCAACATCTTTTTTCTTTTCCACAAAAATTCTGTATACCATTCTTTTCGCTCCTTATTCTGCCGCACAGGACAACGCCTGTAAAGCACGTTTGCCGATATCTCTGCGGCAGTATGCGTTTGCAAAGGATATTTTATCAGCCGCTGCATATGCCTGATCAATCGCATCCTTCAAGTCGGAAGCCGTTGCCGTTACGCCCAGCACTCTACCGCCGGCACTGCAAAGAGCGCCGTCCTGTATCTTTGCTCCTGCAAAGAACACTTGACCGGCAAGATCTTCCGGAACAGAAATCGGAAATCCGGTTTCATACTTTCCGGGATATCCGTTGGACGCCAGAATCACGCAGCATGCGCTCGCATCTGCAAACTGAACGTCCACCGCAGCAAGGGTTTCGTCATGGACTGCTTCCATGATCGTAAGCAGATCGGTTTGCAGCAGAGGCAGCACCACCTGAGTTTCCGGATCGCCGAACCGACAGTTATACTCAATCACCTTGGGACCGTTTTTCGTAAGCATCAGTCCGAAATACAAGCAGCCTTTAAAGGGACGACCTTCCTTTTGCATTGCCTCCATGGTAGGAAGAAAAATCGTCTCCATACACTCCCTTGCAATCGCTTCTGTATAATAGGGATTGGGTGCAACCGTTCCCATACCGCCGGTGTTCAAACCTGCGTCACCGTCCAATGCCCGCTTGTGATCCATGGAGGATACCATGGGAACAAGGGTTTTGCCGTCTGTGAACGCCAGCACAGATACTTCCGGTCCGGTAAGAAATTCTTCTACAACAATGGATGCGCCGCTCTCGCCGAAAATCTTTTCTTCCATCATTGCGCGGACTGTATCCTGCGCCGCTTCTACCGTTTCCACGATCACCGCGCCTTTGCCCAGTGCAAGTCCGTCCGCTTTGATCACGGTCGGCATAGGCGCCGTTTTGATATATTCCATGGCTTCCTTTGCATCAGTAAAGGTACGGTATGCCGCAGTAGGAATGTGATACTTTGCCATCAAATTTTTGGAAAAAATTTTACTTCCTTCTATGATAGCCGCTTTTTTATCCGGACCAAAGCAGGGGATTCCTGCCGCTTCCAGACTGTCTACCGCACCCAGAACCAGCGGATCATCGGGGGCGACAACTGCAAAATCAATTTTATGCTCCACAGCAAACTGGGTGATTCCTGCAATGTCCTTCGCGCCAATGGCAACACACTCTGCATCTGCTGCAATACCGCCGTTGCCGGGAAGGGCATAGATTTTCTCCACCCGCTTGCTTTCCCGCAGCTTCTTGATAATGGCGTGCTCTCTGCCGCCGCCGCCTACTACTAAGATATTCATATATAATCGGATATCCTTTCTCATATTATCATAAACGCAACCAACCGGACACAGGGACTGCCTGTATCCGGTGGGATCTCATTCATCAGTGATGGAACAAACGCATGCCGGTAAACGCCATGGAAATTCCGTATTTGTTGCAGGCGGAAATTACAACGTCATCCCGTACGCTGCCGCCGGGCTGTGCGATATAGGACACGCCGCTCCGGTATGCACGGATAATGTTGTCGTCAAAGGGGAAGAATGCATCGCTTCCAAGGGCAATGCCTCTAATTCCTGCAAGATATTCTTTTTTCTCCTGTGCGGTAAATACATCGGGACGGGTGGAGAAAAACTGCTGCCACTGTCCGTCTGCCAGCACATCATCACTGTCCTCGGAAAGATATACGTCAATGGTATTGTCCCGCACAGCACGGGGTACTGCTTCCAGGAACGGAAGCGCCAATACCTTCGGATGCTGACGCAGCAGCCAGTTGTCTGCCTTCTGTCCTGCAAGGCGGGTGCAGTGAATCCGGGACTGCTGTCCGGCGCCCACGCCGATTGCCTGTCCGTCTACTGCGTAGCAGACAGAATTGGACTGGGTATATTTCAGGGTGATCAATGCAATGATCAGATCCCGCTTGCCTGTATCGGGAATCGTTTTATTTTCCGTTACAATATTGGAAAGCAGCGCTTCATTGATGGCAAAATTGTTTCTTCCCTGTTCAAAGGAAATGCCAAACACCTGCTTGGTTTCTTTTTCAGCAGGAACATAGTTCGGATCTATCTTTACAATATTATAGTTTCCCTTTTTCTTGGAACGGAGAATTTCCAGCGCCTCCGGTTCATATCCGGGGGCGATCACGCCGTCGGAAACCTCCCGCTGAATCAGACGGGCAGTGGTTACATCACACACGTCGCTGAGGGCGATCCAGTCGCCGAAAGAGGACATGCGGTCCGTTCCCCGGGCGCGGGCATATGCACATGCAAGGGGAGAATCATCCAGGCCTTCGATATCGTCCACAAAGCACGCCTTTTTCAGACATTCGGGCAGGGGGATTCCCACTGCGGCGGAGGTAGGGCTGACATGCTTGAAGGAGGTTGCCGCAGGCATGTTCAGTGCGCCCTTGATTTCCTTCACAAGCTGCCAGCCGTTAAAGGCGTCCAGAAAATTGATATATCCCGGCTTGCCGTTCAGAATTTCAATCGGCAGCTCACTGCCGTCTTCCATATAGATCCTGGAAGGCTTCTGATTGGGATTGCAGCCGTATTTCAGTTCAAATTCTTTCATAATTGTATCAAACCTTTCTTATGTTGGGGGCAGTGCCCGCCTCACACGTTTTTATTCAGAACGCGGGTCTGTGCTTCCCCGCTGGCAAGGTCAATATAGCGTACAAACAAAGAAATTTTGTTGTCCGGGTGAAGGTTTTCCCAGATTTCCTTTGTGAATGCGTCGATATCGTCGGGAATTTCTACCGGCTCCGGCTCTCCTGCAAAGGACGGAGGCGGGTTGCCGTCACACTGATAGGTGTGAATAAACTGCCCCTCTCCTGCTGCCGCTTCATAGCAGAAATACTGCCGGGCGCAATGTGCTCCCGCAGCATCCGCAGCTTTCAGGATGCTCATTTTATAGGAAAAGGTAGCGTCTGCAAAGGTAAGCAGCGCACTGATTCTGGGGGTAAACAACGGTGCGTCCGGCTCGAAGCACCGGGTTGCCAGGGCATCCTCCATGGTTTTGCCCTGGGACAGATAATCAAAAATCGTATCCGTCTGGTCTCCGTTGGTTACGATCAGATTGTTCTGCAATGTACGCACGGGATAGTAAATAATCAGAGACGGATCCTCCA
>CANTEM010000029.1 GCA_947652805.1 uncultured Clostridia bacterium
CCAGGTTCATCGCATCGGCCGGAGGAGCGCAGATGACAGATGCAGACGGAAACGAATTCGGTCCGGATCAGAAATTCTATTTTTACGGTACGGATAAATCCGGTTATATCAACAGCGGTATGGAAATCCTGCTGCATCATGATGAAAGTATTACCATTCTGGGCTTGCCGGAGGGAACCCGCTACAAGGTAGAGGAAACCCTGCACCCGGCAGACGGATATACCTCCATTGGCGGACCGATCCGGGAAGGCGTTATTATACAGACGACAGAGGATCAGCCACCTGCTGCAGCGGAATATGTCAATGCCCTTGGCGTAGTTGTTCCGTTTGAATTTACAAAGGTGGATGCGGTGGATCTTGCGAAGCCCCTTGCCGGTGCACGGTTTACCATGTATTGGTGGAACGGTGCAGGCGATCCCGATACCGATCCGATTCCCCTTACTGGCGCTCCCGCAGGCAGCGGATGGATGCCGGTAGGAAAGGTAGTGAGCGGTGCAGACGGTTTGGTGGATTTCGGCAAGTTGGCGAAAGGTACTTACCGGTTAATTGAAACGGCTGCGCCGGACGGATATATTCTTCCCCAGGCACAGTGGCAGGTTTCGGTAATTGCTGAATTCGGCACACTGAAAATTGAAAATGTCAGCACAGTCGGAGTAGTTGACAACAAACCGCCTGCTATTGCGGCAATCCCCGTTACAGACGAAAACGGGGTAACGACTTACATGTATAAGCTGCCGAATCTGCCTATGACAGAGCTTCCCTTTACCGGCGGCAGACAAACCTATTGGTATATGCTGCTGGGTGCCGGCATGATCTGTACGGCGGCAGGCTTGGGTATATGGTATTCCGCATCGGGTACACGGAAAAAATCCGGGGTGAAGAAATGTTAAGTTCTCCCGACACAATCGTTAGCAAAATCAAATTATATAAATAAAAGAGGAGTTTTATGAAAAAACGATTATTAAAAGCGGGCGCAGTGATTTTATGTATCATGATGTGCCTGTGCGGCACGGTTTCCACGTTCGCTGCATGGACGCCCCTTTTGCCGGCAGACCAGAAACAGGCAAAAATCGAGATTGACGTTACAGTGGACGGCGAAGTTACAGCCAACATGCATGCAACTGCGTTCCGCATTATCAAGGTAAATGTAGAGGATGTCAACAAAGATGATCCGAGCAAACCTGAGTTCAACCAGCCGGCGGACCCGGTTTATACATGGGCGCCCGGCGTTGCGAAGTGGGTAGCAGCTAAGTATCCTGCATATATTGAAACAACGAATAGCAATGCCGTTGCAGAAGAGTATACGAAATGGTACAACGATGACGGATCTCCCGCAGAAGCAATTGTTCCCTTTATTGATGCGTTAGCGGCAGCGATCAAATCACACGACTCACTCATTGAATTTCCGTATACTGCGGATGGATTTACAGAGGGCACGGATCCCCTTGTTCAGTCAGCAGTTTTCGGAGAGGACAAAAAAGCGACCATTCAGGATTTGTCCAAAGGAAGCTATATCGTTTTGATTGAAGGCGGCAATGAGATTTATCAGCCCTCTGTTGCCAATCTGACACCGATCTGGAGAGCGGCGGAAGGCGATCAGCCTGCTGGCTGGTATGTAAATTCCCCGGCAATTCTGAAGCTGAAGCATACAGGCGTCAGCCTTACAAAAACCGTCAGCAGACAGGAAGCAGGTCCCTATGGAGAAGCAGTATCTGCCGGAATCGGTGATAATGTTTACTTTAATATTTTAGCGAATGTCCCCGAGTATTCCGAAAATGCGATTTCCGATACCTTCAAGGTAAGAGACGAAGCTGCTGTTGGCTTGCAGTTTACGGATGCGCTGACTGTTTACGGTGTTAAGGGAACGGAGAAAACTCCGTTGACCAAGGAAATAGATTATACCATGGCAACAACTGGGGCAACAGAAACAGTATCCGGCACATTTACATTGGATTTTAAATACGCAAATGTGAAAGAATATGATGATGTGCTGATTACATACAGAACACTTGTAAGTGATAAGGCTGTCGTGGGACCTGCCGGCAACCCGAACACTGCGCATATGGATTATTCAAACAATCCTTATTCTGCGGCCAGCCTGAAAACCATTGACGATGTGGCGACTGTATATACATACGGAATGGATTTGACCAAAACCAACAAAGACGGAACTCAAAAGCTTGGTGGAGCAGTATTTACAGTGGAAAAGAAGGTTGGCGTTGATACATGGTCTCAGGTTCGCTTTGTAGCGGATAGTGAGGGCGTGTACCACCGTGTAACAACCGGCGGTGTAACGAAGATTACGAGTGGTAATACAACTGAAAAATTAGGTAAGCTGGATTTGCGCGGTTTGGATGCGGGCACATATCGGATCCAAGAGACCCAGGCTCCGGCAGGCGGATATGTGGTTCTGAAAGATTATGTGACAATTACGATTAAAGATACAGTGGACAAGGACGGAACTAAGAACACGCTGGATGGTATTCTGGACGACGGTGTCGCGAACAGCACAGATACAGCGAACGTGAAGGGATATATTGCACGCAGCATTCCCAACTCCATGGGATTTGATCTTCCGCTCACTGGTGGTATGGGTACGATCCTGTTCACAGCAGGCGGTATTGTTCTTGTTGCAGGCGCAGTAGTACTTCTGCTGGTTGCAAACAGAAAGAAGTCTCGTCGCAGCTGAATATAACCTGAAAAACGAAACACAGAAAAATAAATAAATCGGCGCAGGCGATTTGCCTGCGCCCGATTTTTAAGGGGATTGTTGTTTGAAAAAAGGAACGGTATATTGCATTATCATTATTCTGCTCCTCGCCGGAGCGGCGCTATTTTTGTATCCTGTAGTTTCCAGCTATCTTGCAGAGCTGCATCAGATCAGCGCCGTTACGGAGTACGATGCATCGGTACAAGAGATGCAGGAGGAACAGCTTGCTCTGGAATGGAGGAAGGCGGAAGAATACAACGAATCTCTTGCAGGGGAGCCGGTGCACGACCCCTTTTTGGAGGGAAGTGGCATGGCGCTTCCGCAAAACTATCTGGAGGTTTTGCGGGTATTTGATACCATGGGCACTGTCGAAATTCCCAAAATAGCTGCGACTCTGCCGATTTATCATGGAACGGATACAGAGACGCTGGAAAAGGGTGTCGGACATCTCCGACAGACTGCTCTGCCAATCGGCGGAGCGGGAACCCACGCGGTACTGACCGGGCATACGGGGCTTCCCAATGCGAAAATGTTTGACGGACTTACGAAGCTGGAAATCGGGGACAAGTTTTACGTACATGTTTTAGGAGAGACTCTCGCCTATGAAGTGGATGCGATCAATGTTGTACTGCCTGAGGAGGTAGAACTGTTGGATCCCATTTCAGGAGAAGATCATGTGACGCTGCTCACCTGCACACCTTACGGTGTAAATACCCATCGACTATTAGTGCGAGGCGTGCGTATCCCCTATGTGGAAGAGGAGCGGGTGGAGCAGGAAGCGCAGCAGGAGGGGATGACACTGCTTGGTAAGCTGATTCTGCAAGCATCGATTGTTGGCGGAGGGGTTGCAGTTGTTTTGATTATCATGCTGATTTCTTGGATTCGGTCAAAGAAGCAGAAGGAATGGTCAGAAGGATGAAAATAGGAAGGAAAATTGCTACAGGGATTGGGATTGTAATGCTCATATGTGGGATTGGACTGTTTTCATATCCATATATCAGCCAGTTCTTTTTTCAAAAACAGGCGGATCGTGCAATTGCCTCGTTTCAAGATGCGGTAGCAGAAGCGGACAGAGAGGATGATCGGGACAGTGATTTGTCAACCGATGATCCGCTGGAGCAGTTATACCGGCGGATGCAGGAATACAACGAAAATTTGTTTCTTACAGGACAGTCCGGGCTTGTAGACCCCTTTTCCTATGAGGCGCCAAGCTTTGATCTTGCGGAGTTCGGCTTTGCAGAGAATATTGTAGGATATATAGAGATACCGAAAATAGATGTGCGCCTGCCGATCTATCTTGGGGCAAGCAGGGAGAATCTGGATAAGGGCGCGGTGCATCTATCCCAGACCAGTCTGCCGATTGGAGGAGAAAATACGAACTGTGTCATTGCCGCCCACAGAGGCAGTACAATCGGGTATATGTTCCGCAACATTCATAAGCTTGCAGTCGGAGACGAAATCCGCATTGCAAACTTTAAGGAGACGCTGACGTATCGGGTTGCAGAGACGCAAATCATCCTACCGGATGATATAGATGAAGTTATGATCCAGCCGGGGCGGGATCTGGTGACGCTGAGCAGCTGCAATCCTCTGGGTAAAAACTATCAGCGGTATATTGTATATGCCGAGCGAGCGGAACCATAAGAATGGAATAAAAAAGATCTGCTGCAATTTGCAGCAGGTCTTTTTTCTAGTAAGACTGTAAGATTAATTTTTATACAAAAAAGACCTTGCAGAATTGCTTCTACAAGGTCTAAATTGATGTTTAAAATTGCATTTTGGTTGCTATACGGGTTTGCATGAAAACAAATGGTGTTAAATTACGCCTGTTCCTTAATAGCCGCCTGTGCTGCTGCCAAACGTGCGATCGGCACACGGAAGGGAGAGCAGGAAACGTAGTCCAGACCGATCTTGTGGCAGAACTCTACAGATGTAGGATCGCCGCCGTGCTCACCGCAGATACCGCAGTGCATAGTAGGACGAACATCCTTACCCAGTTTTACAGCCATTTCCATCAGCTTGCCCACACCAGTCTGATCCAGCTTTGCAAAAGGATCGTTTTCATAGATCTTGGTGTCATAGTAAGCGTTCAGGAACTTACCTGCATCATCACGGCTAAAGCCAAAGGTCATCTGCGTCAGGTCGTTTGTACCGAAGCAGAAGAACTCAGCTTCCTTTGCGATGTCGTCAGCAGTGAGTGCTGCTCTGGGGATCTCGATCATTGTACCAACCTCGTACTTAAGATCCATGCCTGCGGCAGCGATCTCAGCGTCAGCGGTTGCAACAACTACGTTCTTAACGAATTTAAGCTCTTTTACATCGCCAACCAGAGGAATCATGATTTCAGGAACGATCTTCCAATCGGGATGTGCTTTGGATACGTTGATTGCTGCACGGATAACAGCAGTTGTCTGCATCTTTGCAATTTCAGGATAGGTTACAGTCAGACGGCATCCGCGGTGACCCATCATGGGGTTGAACTCGTGGAGAGAAGCGATCAGTGCTTTAATATCTTCAACAGTCTTGCCCTGTGCCTTAGCGAGTGCTTCGATGTCTGCTTCTTCTGTAGGAACGAACTCGTGAAGCGGGGGATCCAGGAACCGGATGGTTACAGGATTGCCTTCCAGTGCTTCGTACAGCTTTTCAAAGTCGCCCTGCTGATAAGGAAGAATCTTTGCAAGAGCAGCTTCTCTGCCTTCTACTGTGTCAGCGCAGATCATTTCACGGAATGCAGCGATTCTGTCAGCTTCGAAGAACATATGCTCGGTACGGCACAGACCGATACCTTCAGCGCCCAGTTCGCGTGCTTTCTTTGCATCTGTGGGAGTATCAGCGTTGGTACGAACTTTCAGCTTTCTGTACTTGTCAGCAAGCTCCATGATCCGACCGAACTCGCCTGCGATTTCTGCGTCAACGGTAGGAATGATTCCGTCATAGATGTTACCGGTGGAACCGTCGATGGAGATGAAGTCGCCTTCATGATAGGTTTTGCCGGCAAGCTCAAACTGCTTGTTTTCTTCATCCATTTTGATTTCGCCGCAGCCGGAAACGCAGCAGGTTCCCATTCCGCGTGCAACAACGGCAGCGTGAGAGGTCATACCGCCGCGAACGGTCAGGATACCCTGGGACGCCTTCATACCGGTGATGTCCTCGGGAGAGGTTTCCAGACGAACCAGAACAACCTTTTCGCCCTTTTCGTTCCATGCTACTGCATCGTCAGCAGTAAATACGACTTTACCGCAAGCAGCTCCGGGAGATGCGCCCAGACCTTTTCCAGCCGGATTTGCAGCCTTGAGTGCTTTTGCGTCGAACTGCGGGTGGAGCAGTGTATCCAGGTTTCTGGGATCGATCATGGCAACAGCCTGCTTTTCAGAGATCATACCCTCATCAACCAGGTCGCATGCAATCTTGAGAGCAGCCTTTGCGGTTCTCTTACCATTTCTTGTCTGAAGCATGTACAGCTTCTTATCTTCAATGGTGAATTCCATGTCCTGCATGTCACGGTAATGATCTTCCAGAGTAGCGCAGATACCAACGAACTGGTCATAAACCTCAGGCATTACCTCAGCAAGCTTTGCAATGGGGGAAGGTGTACGAACGCCTGCAACAACGTCCTCGCCCTGTGCGTTCATAAGGAACTCGCCCATCAGCTTCTTTTCGCCGGTTGCAGGGTCGCGGGTGAAAGCAACACCGGTACCGGAGGTGTCGCCCATGTTACCGAACGCCATCATCTGTACATTAACGGCAGTACCCCAGGAATAAGGGATATCGTTGTCGCGGCGATATACGTTTGCACGGGGGTTGTCCCAGGAACGGAACACAGCTTCCACAGCGCCCATAAGCTGTTCTTTGGGATCGGAGGGGAAGTCTGCGCCGATTTTTTCTTTATATTCAGCTTTGAACTGAGAAGCCAGTACAGCCAGGTCGTCAGCGGTGAGATCAACGTCCTGTGTAACGCCTTTCTCAACCTTCATTTTGTCAATGAGCTCCTCGAAATATTTTTTACCCACTTCCATAACCACGTCGGAGTACATCTGGATAAATCTTCTGTAGCAGTCCCACGCCCAACGGGGATTGCCGCTCTTAGCAGCGATTACCTTAACAACGTCCTCGTTCAGACCGAGGTTCAGAATGGTATCCATCATACCAGGCATGGACGCGCGCGCACCGGAACGAACGGAAACCAGCAGCGGGTTTTCTTTGTCGCCGAACTTTCTGCCGGTGATTGCCTCCATTTTTTCGATGTATTCCATGATCTGTGCCTGGATATCATCGTTGATTTTGCGGCCGTCCTCATAGTACTGTGTGCACGCCTCAGTGGTGATGGTGAAGCCCTGGGGAACGGGAAGCCCGATATTGGTCATTTCGGCCAGGTTTGCACCCTTACCGCCCAAAAGCTCGCGCATTCCGGCATTTCCTTCGGAGAAGAGATAAACATACTTCTTGCCCATTAAAATATCCTCCAAAATATTGATTTCATATGTTGACAATAGGTACAGACTTTCTCTGCCCTGCGCCGTGGCAGGGGGTCTGCATCGCATTTAACAGTATACCATAAGTTTTTGCCAATTTCCATACTTTTATGAAATTTATGGTGAATAAACCAAAAATACTTTATATAATGAAAATAAAATGTGATCACTGTACAAAGTATCTCTGTAAAATTGTCTCTGGGTATTGAAAAAACAGGAAATTTCCTCTATAATAAATAATGAGAAAGTTTGTGTCTAAACAGCTGCGGAGGTTCAAAGAGAAGGAATGCTTTTTATCTTTCAGAAAAAAACAGATCCGTATTTCAATCTGGCGGCGGAAGAATATATTTTGGAGAAAAAAACAGGAGACGCATTTTTGCTTTGGCGAAATGGTCCGTCTGTTATTATCGGAAAAAATCAGAATGCATATGCACAGCTCCATCTTCCGTTTGTACAGGAGAAGGGGATCCGCGTGGCGCGGCGTCTTACCGGCGGCGGCGCAGTTTTTCATGATCTGGGCAATGTGAATTTTACTTTTATCACAGATGCGCCGGAGCAGGGCAAAATTGATTTCGGCAGATTTACCGCGCCGATGATAGAAACATTGAAAAGACTTGGCGTGCAGGCGGTCTTGGGAGGGAGAAATGACATTCTGGCAGCCGGGCGCAAGATATCTGGGAACGCCCAGTGCGTCCACTACACCCAGGACGGGCGAGGACGGCTGATGCACCATGGAACCCTTCTGTTTTCGGCGGATTTGTCCCGCCTGTCCGGGTCGCTCAAGGTCAACCGCGAGAAGATGCAGGCGAAAGGCATTCAAAGCGTGGAAAGTCGGGTGGTAAATATTCGGGAGCTTCCAGGATATAGGGGGCCGGACACGGTGGAAGGCTTTTTGCAGTCTCTGGTGTCCAGTGCTGCGGAGCAGTATGGACCGGCGCGAGAATATACTCCGGAGGAGACTGCCGCAATACAGAAAATTGCAGATGAAAAATTCAGCACATGGGACTGGATTTTTGGACAGTCCCGGGAATACAGCGTTTGCAGAGAAAAGCGGTTTGATTATGGAACAGTATCTGTTTCTCTGGAGGCGGATCGGGGAATCATTCAGGAAATAGAAATTTCCGGCGACTATTTCGGCGTGCGCGATACGGCGGAATTGGCACGACGCCTTGTGGGATGCCGTCTGGATGAGAAGGAGTTGACGGCTGCTCTTGCAGGTTGCGGAGCATATATATATGGAAGCACAAATACGGAACTGGCAAAGCTGATCCTGGGCCAGTGAAGGAAATGGGGATACGGAATGGCAAAAAAAGAAATAGATGCACAAATGCGGTATTTGTATGAGGGGATTCTTTCCTTGAAAACGGTGGAAGAATGCAGCCGCTTTTTTGAAGATATATGCACGGTTGTGGAAATCATTGAAATGTCCAAGCGCCTTACTGTGGCGAAAATGCTGGCGGACAATACAACGTATACAGATATTATGGAAAGAACGGGACTGTCTACTGCTACGATCAGCCGGGTGAACCGGTGCCTGAAATACGGCAGTGACGGCTACGCTGTTGTTCTCGAGCGTCTGGACGCTGCGGGCGCCGACCCTTTTGCGGAAGAGGAGGGCAAAAATGAATGAACCTTTGTATGGGACGCTTTGGGCAAATTATGACAGGCTGAATTCTGAAACAGACTATGAAAAGTGGGCAGATTTTATCTGTGCGCTTTTTCAGCGTCATGCAGCCATTCCGGTAACCAGTGTGCTGGATCTTGCCTGCGGAACGGGAAGCATGACCTTTGCGCTTCACCGTCGGGGATATGACATGACAGCGCTGGATCTCAGTCCGGAGATGCTCTGCTGTGCCCGAGATAAGGCGGAAGCCCAGGGCGCGGCTGATATTTTGTGGCTGTGTCAGGATATGCGCCGCTTTGAGTTGTACGGTACGGTCAGTGCTGTGGTGTGCTGTCTGGACGGAATCAATCATCTGACAGGAGAAGGGGATCTGGAACGGTGTCTATCTCTGGTACATAACTATCTGGAGCCTGGCGGGCTGTTTGTGTTTGATGTGAATACGCCGAAAAAATTCCAGGAGTTTTATGCAGAGAATGATTATATATTGGAGGATGACGGGGTTCTGTGCTGCTGGCAGAATCAATATGATGCCCAGCGGCAGATCTGCACCTTTTCTCTTTCTGTGTTTGAAGAAAACGGAGATGGAACATGGAGTCGCACGGATACGGTGCAGCGTGAGCGGTGCTACAGCCGGGAGGAGCTGACCCGGGCTTTGGAAAAAGCGGGATTTTCTGTTCAGGGTATTTATACAGGGTTTAAAATGGAAACAGATACGGATACCGCGCACCGGTGGTATCTCGCCGCGCGGCGGGATTAGGAAATTTGTATAATATGTCGAAAAATAGCGTATTTTGTTAAAATATTTGTTGACGATTGCGTAATAAAGGATTATAATAAAGCTGGATGGAAACTGTCAATTAAAAAGGAGGACTTGGAATGAATCAAAGCGATATACCGCAGAAATTCAGAATTACGGAGCACGGCGTGCGCAGTGCTGCCCATCATTGCCCTCACAGTATACCATTTCCGGCTATGATGAGTGCATTGAAAACATTTATGGGGTTGCCGGCAAGATTGTCTGTTATGCAGGCGCATGGTGTGGAATGGCAAACCGATAACGATTATTTTTATTATATGGGCGTATCGGGGGACGGATTTACGCTTCGCTATAACATGCTGGACTTTCTGCGGGAAGGAAAATGGAATAATCAATCCCTCAAGGATTGTTTTCTCTTAGAAGGAATTGCCTTTCGACTGTTTGGAGATGACACGATTCCCATAAAGGATGAAGGCATTGATTGGGATACAATCGGTGAAAAAATTGTGCAGCATTTGCTTTCAGATCGCCCCGTCATTCTTTTGCAGGAGGGCGGAAGCTGTAAGCTGGTTGTGGGGTATACGGACTACGGTAGTACGTTGATTGTACATAATGGCGGAAAAGGAGTCCGGATTGCAAAAACAGCGAAACCTCTTGAAAATTGGACAAAAAAACTGGCAGCGGTGATTTTTGTCGATGGATTGACGACGCCGGGGGATAAAAAAGAGATAGCTGTACGCGCTTTGTCCAGAGCATATGAATTGCTTTCTGAGAAGAAGGATGCACCGTGGGGATACGGATACGGTGAATATCTTTGGAAGAGATGGATTTCGTTGTTGGAGGACGATCGGAAATATCGGGCGAAATCATCGGAGTTCAGATACATCAATCCCGAAAAGTTTGATTAGTCGGATATGGTATGCTTTTTGCGGCATTGGGGATACTGATGTCGTATTT
>CANTEM010000030.1 GCA_947652805.1 uncultured Clostridia bacterium
GTTACGCAGTGTAATATAATAAAAAAACGCTCTCCCATAGGAGAGCGTTTTTTTATCCTCCGAAGGAAACTGCGCCGAATACGGACGCAATATATTTTGCAATATCTGTGTTTTCTACAAGAGTGCTGTGGAATATCTCCGTTCCCCAGCCCATGGCATATACCGGAACAGGCACGCCGGTGTGCTCTCCGTCAGAGGTCCATGTATAGCTGCCGTCCTCCAATACTGTCAGCCCGCCGGTTTCGTGATCCGCAGTAACAATTACGGCAACATCCGGATGACATGCCGCTGTAAGCGCCGCGTATGCTACACATTCGTTGAGCCTGTATACCGTTCGGACCGTCTCATTGTAATCCAGTTTAGTGGCATATTTGTCGATCATAGCTTCTTCCGTCATGAGAAAGAAACCGCTATTGTTCACGGATGCCGCATGAACAGCCTTTTCAAACTGCCCCGGCAGGGCGTCATCATCATAGCTGCACCACAGAAAGTCACAGGCAAGATCACTTTCTGCCAGCGCTTCCTGCTGCTGCTTGATGATACTGTAGTCGAACCGATAGCTATGGTGGGTTAAAAAACCGTTAGGCGTTGCCCCGGTGATCCGATCTGATGACAGAACGGCGGTGGTCCGTCCGGAGAGAGAAGCAAGTTCCCGCACGTTTTGCACGGAACGCAGAGAATCGGTATCACTGCCTAAAAATGTGTCCGGACGCATGCCAAGTACACCGTTGCGGGTTTTCCACCCGGTGGCAAGGGCCGTTGCAGAGGCAGCGGAATCGGTTACGCCGCCCAGCTCGTTTGCCGTGGCGGCAGTACCCATTACAGGAAATTCCTTTGCCCAAAAGGTTTCTATTGTCCTGGTTGTGAGCGGTACAATTCCTTCTTCCGGCTCCTGTACATATGCTTCCGTATCACATGCCATGCGAACGTGATTTTCTCCCATTCCGTCGCCAATAATCAGAATGACGCTGGAGGCAGGCTGGGGCTGATACTCCCGGATCAGCTTGTCGGCAGGGACGGTAATGGAAGCATGCGTGTTCCATGCATCGCTGCTGTTTAGCAGGGTATGCGTCAGATAACCCACGCCGCCCCCTACCATGAAATCTCTTCCAAGGAGTACAATTTTGGAATTCTCAGTATAAATTATATAGGAAAGGGGATCAAACTGGAGTTCACATGCACTTTCGTCCCGGCTGGTGTCCCCAATCAAAATTTCAAATTCTGTTTCTGCTTTGTCGTCCGTGACAATGGGAACAGAAACCCCGCAGCCCGTTTCCAAAAAGTCCTGTAATTGCTCCGCCGCCGACAGTGCAAAGGATTTGTCACCTTTGGGAATTACAATCTGATATAGCTCCAACGGTGCTTCGTTGAGGGTAACGGAAGCATACCTGGTACCCGGCTTGCTGATTCCCGAGAGATACTGCAACAGAATATCTGCGTCAGTTTGGGTAATGGCACCGTCAAAGCTCAGATCAGCATTTTCTTTGGAAATGGGAGTAAACCTGCCGGACAAATGCCGATACAGCGTATACGCATCGCAGGCGTCTACAACACCGTCTCCGTTTACATCACCGATTAGATAGTCCGAATGCAGGGTACATCCTGTACATAAAAAGAGAATGGAAAACAGAGCTGCTGCAAGAAGCAGCGATATAGATTTTTTTGTTATCATGCAATAGGAATAGGCGGCAAATTAGAACCGCATGCGTTTTTTCCCTTTCTTCTGGCGCAGAATGGCTGTGCCAAAAATATATATCAGCGTGAAAATGACTGCTGCAATCATTGTGATGATGAAAAAGCGGCTTTTCGTAAACTGCTCAATTTTATACAGCCCGTACAGCAGATCATTTCTGGTTACATCGGTTGTGGCGACAAGCTGGGACGTACCCAGAATATTGCCTTGATAAATTGCAGTAACACTTCCCACAACCTGCCCTTCATGTACCGGGGCCTGAAGCTCCTTACTGTTTGTACTGTAGCTGATTTCAATTTCCTCTTCTACGTTTACATCGGAGGGGAGATATACCCGCAGGGTATCTGTGGATACCAGCGTTACATAATCCACCGCAGTGGACAGTGTAACGGGAATTTCACAAACGATTTGCTCGGGAGACAGTACCTGCGTGTATGTAAAAGAATCAAACGCCCATTTCAGCAGATTGGTTATATTGATGTAGGAATAAACCTGTCCGTTTATGGTGTCTGCCCCCATTACCACTGCGATGTATGTGAGTTCTCCGTCAGTGGCGGCAGTTACGACGCAATGCCCTCCCTGGGGGGTAGAGCCTGCGTTCATGCCCCGGGCCTGATCGTTATAATAGTTTTTATCATAATATACGGATAACAGGCAGTTGCGGTTGTGCAGGGTGCGGGCGGCAGATGTATTGGTGGCAGGCATGGAATACCGTACAGAGGAGGTCGCTTCCATAAACAGATCCAGACTGTATGCATATTTTGCAATCTGCGCCGTATCCTCGGCTGTAGTATACATGTTTTCATCGTGCATGCCGGTAGGATTGGTGTAATGGGTGTGATGCGCGCCAAGCTCCTTGGCTTTTGTGTTCATCAGCGTCACAAACTCTTCCGTGGATCCGGAAACTGCGTGAGCAAGTACATAAGCGGCGTCATTCGCACCGTTGACGAGGAGGGCACGGATCATACTGTCTATTGTAACAATCTCGCCGGCGGCAAGTCCAATATTGTTGCCGGATACTGCCGACAGCATACTTGCTGTGATCGTAATGTTTTCATCCAAACGGTCGGAAAGGTTTTCTATAGCAAGGATGCCCGTCATGATTTTTACAGTGGAGGTTGGATAAAGCTGTTCTTCTGCATTCTGGGCAAAAACGGCTTTGTTGTTTTCCAGATTGTACAGATAAATGCCTTTTGCATTGGAAACAGTGGGATCCTCTAATGCTGCTGCGGGAACGGACAGTCCGATACTTCCCGCTGCAAGCAGAATCACTGAAATAAGGACAGCTATGATTCTTTTCTTCTTTTTCACGCGATTCTATCCCCTTTCTTACTATACAAGGCACGGCGGCAGTCAGCCGCCATAAGTCGCTTCAAAATATGCAATTGTTTTTTGTATATCCTGCTGCACCTGCTGTTTGAGCTGCTGCACATTTTCAAACCGGATTTCATCCCGCAGACGGTGATAAAATTCCACTTGAATTTCCTTCCCGTATAAAAGCCCGTTGTAGTCGATTATATGAGTCTCACAGTTCACCGGAACATTTCCGTCCGTAACTGTGGGACGGATGCCGATATTGGAAACACCCAGAAAAATATCGCCCCCTACATTGCAGGTACAGGCGTAGATTCCGCCCCGGGGAATAATATGTCCTTTTGGAAAGCCCTGGTTGATGGTGGGAATTCCAATCGTTCTTCCGAGTTGCTTGCCCCGTAAAACAGGAAAGCATATGGAAAAAGGATGCCCCAGCAATGCAGAGGCAGACTCCATATCTCCATCTAAAATACAGCTGCGGATTGCGCTGGAGGAAACGATCCGGTTCTGCCACAGAACAGGATTTTCCACTATAACCGGGATATTTGCATCGGCAAGGTATCCCCGCAGTGCATCCGCATCGCCGGTGCCTCCTTTGCCGAATCGGAAGTTGAAGCCGCATACAACGCTTCCTGCCCGAATCTGCCGGGGCAGATACTGGGCTGCAAATACAGCGGGGGGCATGGAGCGGATCGCTTCAAAATCTTCCAGAATGGCGTAATCCAAGCCGCAGGATGCAAACAAACGCAGCTTGGATTTTGTATCTGTCAGAGAGGGCACAGGATTTGCCGCTTTGGCAAGGCTGGTAAAGGACCATGCGGCGCTGATCGGACAGCCTGCATTTTTTGCACGGGCAAACAGTCTTTGATGTCCTCTGTGCACACCGTCAAAATTCCCCAGCGCCACGGCGGCGCCGGGAGGCAGCGCGTCTGCCTGCTCATATACAGGCGCGCCGGTCGCCGGATCTGTTGACAATTTATAAATGATCACGTACTGTTCCTCCTGTCCGGATCATTTTGCGGCGGGACTCAATGCAGCCCCAGATAATATTTTACGAGAGCGCCCATCAGCTCGTCCCGGTCGATCCGGCAAATCAGCGCCCGTGCGTTTTTGTGATTGGTGATATAGGTAGGATCCTCAGATAAAATATACCCTACCATTTGGTTTATGGGATCGTAGCCTTTTTCCTGGAGCGCCTGATATACTGCCGTCAGGATATCCCGGATCGTTCTGTCCCGCTCGTCGTGGAGGGAAAAGGTTTGTGTTTTTGCGTGCGGTTGGTTTGCCATTTGCCAGTCTCCTTTTATATATTAGCCGATTTGTTCAATGTCGTATGGGGTAGCTTGGTAAACGAAATAGTTGAGCCAGTTTGAGTAAAGCAGATTTGCGTGGCTGCGCCAGGTGACGAGAGGTTCCCTTCTGTCGTCGTCCCCAGGGAAATAGTTTTCCGGTACATGGGGGCAGAGCCCGGCGGATTTGTCACGAAGATATTCCCCTTTCAAGGTATCTCCGTCATATTCGGGATGTCCCGTTATGAAAATCTGACTGCCGCCCTGATTGGACACGGCGTACACACCGACTCGATCCTCCTCCCCGGAAGCCAGGATTTTCAGCTCCGGTACGGCTTCTATATCCTGCCGGTTGATCGTGGTATGGCGGGAATGGGGAGCCATAAAGCTGTCATCAAAGCCCCGCAGGAGAATAGAGGTTTTCCGGTCTTTTTTATGGGGGAAAATACCGGAAAGCTTTTCCGGTAAAAGCTGCTTCTTCACACCATAATGGTAATACAGTCCTGCCTGTGCGCCCCAGCATATATGGAGGGTGCTGGTCACATGGGTTTTGGACCATTCCATGATCTGGCACAGTTCCTCCCAGTAAGCGACATCCTCAAATTCCATTTTTTCCACAGGCGCGCCTGTGATAATCATGCCATCGAATTTTTCAACTTCTACATCCTCGTGGGTACGGTAAAAAGACAGCATATGCTCAGTAGAAGTGTTGCGGGCTTTATGGGTTGCCGTGTGGAGGAGCACCACTTCCACCTGTAGGGGCGTATTGCCCAGCAGCCGTGCCAGCTGGGTTTCCGTGGTGATTTTGGTGGGCATCAGATTCAGGATTGCAATTTTCAGGGGACGGATGTCCTGTGTGATAGCACGGGTTTCCGTAATAACAAATATATTTTCGCTTTGCAGGGTTTCCGTTGCGGGCAAAGCGTTGGGTATTTTGATTGGCAACGGTTTGTCCTCCGTTTTGTTTTTGTACTGTTATACTGCGGACAGGGCGTTTTCAATATCGGCAAGGATATCGTCGATATTTTCAATGCCTACGGACATACGGATCAAATCTGCGCCGATGCCTGCGTCCACAAGCTGCTGATCGGTAAGCTGCCGGTGTGTGGTAGACGCAGGGTGGAGTACGCTGGTGCGTGCGTCTGCAACGTGGACCACAATCTGGGCAAGCTGCAAATGATTCATAAACTGCATGGCTGCGTCCCGTCCGCCCTTCACGCCGAAGGATACTACGCCGCAGGATTTTCCGCCCAGATATTTCATACATTTCTCATGCTGGTCGGAATCGGGCAGTGCAGGATTTTTTACCCAGGTAATTTTATCATGTTCTGCAAGATATTTTGCTACGGCAAGACCGTTTTCGTAGTGGCGTTCCATACGGAGCGCAAGGGTTTCCAGTCCCAGATTCAGGATATACATGGCAAGGGGCTGGGGCGTTGTGCCCAGATCCCGCATGAGCTGTACCCGTGCTTTGGTGATATATGCGGCATTTTCGAAATCCCTTGTGTATACTACGCCGTGATAGCTTTCATCCGGAGTCGTCAGCTCCGGATATTTGCCTGCCGCTTCCCAGTCAAATTTTCCGCTGTCTACGATCACGCCGCCTACAACGGACGCATGTCCGTCCATATATTTTGTGGTGGAATGGATCACAATATCCGCGCCGAAGGAAAAAGGACGACAAAGAATCGGTGTTGCAAAGGTGTTATCCACAACGAGAGGGACGTTATGGGCGTGGGCAATTTCTGCAAACCGTTCGATATCCAGCACATCCAGTGCGGGATTTGCAATGGTTTCGCCGAATACCAGACGAGTTTTATCGTCAAACAGGGCGTGAATTTCATCGTCTGTCATATCCGGAGTTGCAAAACGCACTTCAATGCCCATGCGTTTCATGGTTACGGCAAACAGATTGACGGTGCCGCCGTAGATCGTGGAGCAGGAAATAAAGTTTTCGCCTGCGCTGGCAATATTCAGTATAGCAAGAAAAGACGCTGCCTGTCCGGATGAAGTACACATTGCGCCGACGCCGCCTTCCAGAGCGGCAATTTTATCCTCCACACAGGAAACGGTGGGATTGGAAATTCTGGTGTACATATGTCCGGGCACGCTCAGGTCGAACAGCTTGCCCAAATGCTCGCCGCTGTCGTATTTATATGTGGTGCTCTGATAAATCGGAAGCACGCGGGCTTCGCCGTTTTCCGGCTTCCAGCCCTCCTGAATGCACTTTGTTTCTACGTGAAAGTCTTTCATATACAGTCTCCAGTCCCATTTTTTCGGATTTATAATTTTATAATAAAATACACAATATAGTATATAGTAAATTCCGGTTGATTTCAATAGAATCCCGTTAAATTCACAGTAAATTCAGACTTTCGGAGGATTTTGCAGGGAAAACGGCTTGCATGCATCCGGGATTTGTGGTATTATATGCTGTATAGGAATCGTTTCATTCGGGCAGAAAGGAGAAATCGCAAATGCCGATCGGACAGAATGTGGGCGGAAAGCTTGGTATATATATACATGTTCCCTTTTGTCGGAGCAAGTGCGCATATTGCGATTTTTATTCCTTCGTTCCCGGAGACGAAACGGTTTGCGAGCGGTATGTAAACGCCCTTCTTTCCCATATGGACTATTATAAGAGCGCTGTGGCGGAGCGTCTGCCGGACAGTGTGTATATCGGCGGCGGAACGCCTACCGCACTGCCGGAGGAACAGCTTCTGCGGATCATCCGCGGGGTGCGGCGCGCCTTTCATCTTGCGAAAAATGCGGAATTTACCGTAGAGGTGAACCCGGCGACTGCTTCTTATAGAACCTTTGTCCGCATGCGCCGTGCCGGGGTGAATCGGATCAGTATTGGGCTTCAGTCTGTGGACGCGGGAGAATTGAAGGCCCTATCCAGAATCCACAGCCGGGCAGATTTTGAGCAATGCTTCCGGGATGCACGCCGGGCAAAAATTCAGAATATCAGTGTGGATCTGATGTTTGGCATTCCTCGGCAGACAACCGAAAGTCTGCTGCGCTCGGTAGATTATGTCACTCGGCTTCGTCCGGAGCACGTATCCCTGTATAATTTGAAAATTGAACCGGGCACGCCCTTTTATCAGAACAGGCACCAGCTGGTGCTGCCGGACGAGGATACGGAATTTGAGATGTATCAGGCTGCCTGTGCCCTGCTGGAGAAGCGGGGATATAAGCAGTATGAAATCAGCAATTTTGCAAAGCCCGGCAAAATGTGCAAGCATAACCTGAAGTATTGGAACTGCGAGGAATATCTGGGACTTGGCACCGGGGCGCATTCCTATTTCAACGGGAACCGGTTTTCCTTTGTGCCCAATATTCAGGCGTATATCAGGGGAATCGAGCATATTGAGAGTGACATCGGCATCACCGCGTCTTCAGAGGAAATCAAGGGAAAGGCGCGGATGGGCGAATATATCATGCTGAAATTCCGGCTTGCCGAGGGGCTCCCTCTGGGAGAATTTCAGCGGACGTTCGGCAGTGATTTTCTGGATCTGTACGGCTCTAAGCTGCCCTTTTACTTGAAAAAGGGCTATATGGTGCGGCGGGGCGACAATATTGCGCTGACCCATGCAGGCATGTTTGTGTCCAATTATATTTTGTCGGATATACTGACCTTTGCAGACTTGAACGCAGTATCCCCGGCGAATCAGTTCTAATGAAAAAAGCTCCCCTTACAGGGGAGCCTTTTATTTTACTTTTTCTTTTCAGCGATTTCCAGAAGAACCTTTGCCACAAAATCATCTACAGACATCAATCCGCCTTCCCCTTCCTTCCGGGCACGGACAGATACGGTTCCGGCTTCCTGCTCATCGGCGCCGACGATTGCCATATAAGGCACCTTGGAAAGCTGTGCTTCCCGTACACGGTAGCCGATCTTTTCGTTGCGGGCGTCCAGTTCTACCCGGATGCCTGCCGCCTGCAATTTGTCCCGCACCTGAAGGGCATATTCCTCAAACAGATTGGACACGGGCAGCACCGTTACCTGCACCGGAGCAATCCACAGAGGCAGCGCGCCGGCGTATTTTTCCAGCAGCAATGCCAGTGTGCGCTCGTAGCAGCCGATACTGGTCCGGTGAATGATATAGGGCGTTTTGGGGGTGTTGTCCGAATCGGTGTATTCCATACCGAATTTCTTTGCAAGGAGCATGTCGATCTGCAAGGTAATCAGCGTGTCCTCCTTGCCGTGGACATTCTTGATCTGAATATCCAGCTTAGGACCGTAGAAAGCGGCTTCATCAATGCCGATCTTGTAGTCCAAGCCGATTTCATCCAGCAGATTCTTCATAATAGCCTGGGCTTCTTCCCATTGCTCGGCTGTGCCTTCGTACTTCTCTGTGTTATTGGGATCCCACTGGGAGAACCGATAGGTACATTCCTCTGCAAGACCCAGGGATTCCAGCATATATTTTGCAAGCTCCAGACAGCCCTTAAATTCCTGGGCAAGCTGATCGGGGCGCAGCACGATGTGCCCTTCGGAAATGGTAAATTGACGCACCCGGATCAGTCCGTGCATTTCTCCGGAATCTTCCTTCCGGAACAGCGTGGAGGTTTCCGCAAGGCGCATAGGCAGATCCCGGTAGGAGCGCTTTTTGTTCAGATATACCTGATATTGGAAGGGGCAGGTCATGGGACGCAGGGCAAGGCATTCCTTACTTTCATCATCCGGATCGCCCAAAATGAACATGCTGTCTCTGTAGTGATCCCAGTGACCGGAAATTTTGTACAGTTCCCGTTTTGCCATGTAAGGCGTTTTTGTGAGTACGTATCCCCGGCGGGCTTCCTCATCCTCCACAAACCGCTGGAGCGTCTGAATGACTTTTGCACCCTTAGGCATAAGGATCGGCAGTCCCTGTCCGATCACGTCCACTGTGGTGAAATATTCCAGCTCTCTGCCGATTTTGTTGTGGTCCCGCTTTTTGGCTTCTTCCACCATGGCAAGATATTCGTTCAACTGATCTTTTTTCGGGAAAGCGGTTCCGTAGACACGTTGGAGCATTTTATTGTTGCTGTTGCCTTCCCAGTAAGCGCCTGTGCAGGAGGTGAGCCTGAAGGCCTTCACCAGTCCTGTGGCAAACAGGTGTGCGCCGGCGCACAGATCGGTAAATTCGCCCTGCCGGTAGAAGGAAATCTCTTCTCCCTCCGGCACCCGGGAAATCAGCTGTACTTTGTACGGCTCGTCTGCCTGTTCCATAAGTGCAATGGCTTCCTCCCGGGGAAGGGAGAACCGTTCCATACGGAGATTTTCCTTGACGATTTTTTTCATTTCCCCTTCCAGCTTGGTAAGGATTTCCGGTGTGAAGGAGATTTCTGAATCGAAATCGTAGTAAAATCCGTTGTCGATCGCAGGACCGATTGCCAGCTTGGTTTCCGGATACAAGCGCTTTACAGCCTGAGCAAGAATATGGCTTGCGGTGTGGTTGAATACCCGCTGTCCCTCCTCGTCCGCAAAGGTAAGCAGGCGGATCTGAGCGTCCTCAGATACTATGGAAGTGAGATCTACCACTCCGCCGTCGATTTCGGCGGCGATGACTTCCCGGAAAATTACGCCTGCCTGTGCGGCAAGATCGTATACGGAAGCTGGCTGTTCCGCTTCAATTGCGGGACCGTTTTCAAATTGAATACGCATGATTTTCTATCCTTTCCTTTTCCTTGCGGTACGGGAAAAGAAAAAATCCCCGCACCGACAAAAATGTGTCGGGGTGAGGACATCGTCCGCACGGTTCCACCCGAGCGTTTCACTCAATTATATAAAATTTTACACCTGCGGCTGGTACCGTCCGGCTGTCGCGTCCGCCATTTCACCTTGTAGGCGGCTCTCTTGGCACGACAAAATCCACTGCTACCGGACAACATGGTCCGCATGAATATTTGTAAGGCTTAGTATAGCACGGGTATGTGGGTTTGTCAAGGGGAAAATTTGACAAATGCAGGGATATATGGTACTCATCCCATCCGCAATGTCGCAGCTATTTTATGTGAAGCTTGGG
>CANTEM010000031.1 GCA_947652805.1 uncultured Clostridia bacterium
TCCACCTCGATTGGAGACACGGATCCCTGCCATTGCATAATACGAAACACCTCCCTTTACACAAGGGAGGCTTAGGCAACCTGTCGATACAGGGAGCTTTTACTCAGCATCGCTTCACCAGGTTTTAAAAGTCAAAAGAATCTATATAAAAATCTTTAGAAAACTATTGACAGTCACATGAACTTGTGATACCATATGCACAAGAGAACAAAAACCGACAGAAAGGAGGTGTACCAATGGGTACGTTGACGAAAGGTACCAATATACCCGGAACGGTACTAAAACGGGAAAAGATGGGTGGCGTTACGGGCGGCGCGTTTCTTTCCAAGATTTTCTTTGTGACAGACGGAATTATGCTCGGTCAGATTCGGGAAATCACCGGTGTAGACGGAACTACCCTCCAAAACTGGGTGAAGCGTGGCTGGCTGATGCGCCCACAGAATAAGCTGTATGGTAAAGATCAGGTTGCACGAATCCTGATCATCAATATGATGCGGGACACCATGCAGCTGTCGAAGATTACCTTTTTGCTCCAATATATTAACGGTAGACTGGACGATACTTCAGACGATATTATTACTGATTCCGATTTGTACGATTATATTTGCAGACTGCTGGATATGCTGGTGGAAGGTGAAACCGGCAGCATGGATAAACTGCCTCAGCTGATCTGTTCTGTTACCGACACATATGTGGAGCGGTGTGCAGGGGCGCGGGAACGGCTGAATCGGGCGCTTGAAATTATTCTGCTTTCCTGCTGGGCTTCCCTTATAAAAGGGCAGGCAGATCGAAAACTGGAAGAACTGGATACGGAGTAATGTTGCAGAAAGAGTGAAGATGATGATTGATTGGTGGAATGGCTTAGACTTGACGGAACAGATTTTTGCGCTGATTGCAATTCCGTCTACGCTTGTTTTGCTGATTCAAACAATCCTTATGCTGTTTGGCATAGGGGACGGCATAGATTCGGATTTGGATTTGGACGGGGACGGGATACCGGACACAGATCTATCCCCGGACGATTTCGGTTCCCTGCATGTATTTTCCATTCGCGGGATTGCCGGAATGCTGTGCATAGGCGGCTGGAGCGGACTGGTAATGTATCAGGCAGGCTGGCGCTTATGGCTGACGGTGCCTTTGTCGGTGGTGTTCGGCGTGTTGACATTGCTGCTCCTCGGATATGTTATGTACGGTGTATCCCGGCTGCAATCCAGCGGAAATGTAGATATAAAAACGGCAGTGGGAAAAACGGGAACCGTATATATTCCCATTCCCGCCGGCCGCGGCGGTCAAGGAAAGGTGAATGTCACGCTGAATGAAACCTTTATGGAATTGGAAGCGGTAACCCAGGCTGACCGTCGGCTGCGCACCGGAGAAGCGGTGCGTGTTACCGGTACGGACGACAGGGGAGTACTCATTGTGGAGCCTCTGCAAACAGACAGTATAAAAGGAGGAACTCCAACGTGAAAGCAAATTCCCGTATGACTCTGGGACGCGGCATAAAGGATGGTGCGATGCTTCTTGGAGGCATTCTGTTTGCACTTGGTGCAGGATTTCTGTATCAGAAGCTGACTGGGCGGCAAATTGGCACAGGTGCGTTTACCTATTCCCTTTCCTATACAGTTCCGGTAGTGCTGTGTGCTGCCGCGGCATATATGATAGCGGTGCTGCGTATCCGCCGGATGATTGGAGACCGGGCGGGCGTCCTCCAGGAAGAGGAGATTGCCTTGCCGGAGGAGGTAGAAGCGGTACAGGATATTCCCGATGATACAGAATATAATTTTTCAGACATGCAGGAAGAGGAGCCCGCGCCTACTGCCGCGCAGCAGCGTGCGGAAAAAATAGCGTCAGCCCTTGCAGCACAGCGAGCCGAACAGAGGGACATTCCTTTGCAGGAGGAGCTGTATCAGAAGGATGACGAGGGCTGGGATGCGCTTTACCGTGCACCCGAACCTACAGAAGATGCGGCTGCACGGGAACTATATGCAGATTTGCCCCAGGAGCTTCCGGAGGGATATGAACTGCCCTGGGCGTCAGAGGAAGAAACGGAGGATTTTTGGGAAGATGAGGATATGGAAAATTTCCGCCCCCGTTCTCCGGTTCGGGAGGTGCTTCCGGTTTTATGTGCAGTTTCCGCGTTTGTGCTGATTCTGTTGCTTGCCGCGTCCTTTTGGACAAAAGCCGGTGAGGAGGGAATCTGTGTGTCCCGCTTTGGTAAGGTGCGCGCCTATACTTGGGATCAGGTAACGGCATATACGGTAGACGCCGGATTTGCCGGCGGTGAGATGAAGCTGACTCTTCAGATGAAGGATGGAAAGCAGGTGAAAATTGCGCCGTCATCCTACGCGCAGACAAGCGTATTTTCTGATCAGTACGAGAATCTGTATCAGTATTGGCTTCATGCAGACAATATGCTTGCTGCTGCCGGTGCGGATAAAACGGTTGTACAGACCCAGTATCTTGCAGATACATACATGTCCGGCGAAGAGGAAATCTGGTACTATGTGCGGCAGATTATAGAATACAGAGAAGAAGACTTGTGGGATTAAACGATACAGTAAAGGAGTATAGAAATGTATATTGGCAGAGCGCTTATGAATTTAAATACGACAGCTGTGGGATCCATTGATCCTATGGTAGTGGTATTGGTATGTGCAATCGTTGTGGTTGTTCTGACCACAGTATTATTGATTTTTTCCCGGTATAAGAAATGTCCTTCCGATAAGATTTTGGTAATCTACGGTAAAATCAGCAAAAAAGGCAGTGAAAACCGGAGCGCAAAATGTATTCACGGTGGCGCGTCCTTTATCGTACCTGTATTCCAGGCATATGAGTTCATGGACCTGACGCCCATGTCGATCAGCGTGGACTTGCGCAACGCACTGTCCCGGCAGAATATCCGTGTAGACGTACCTTCCCGGTTTACGGTAGGTATTTCCACAGAACCGGGCGTGATGCAGAATGCCGCGGAACGCTTGCTTGGACTCAAGCTGGCGGATATCAAACAGATTGCTGAGGATATTATTTTCGGTCAGATGCGTTTGATTATCGCTACAATGGATATTGAAGAAATCAATACGGACCGGGATAAGTTCCTGGACGCAGTATCCGGCAACGTAGAGACGGAATTGAAAAAGATTGGTCTGCGGCTGATCAACGTAAACGTAACGGATATTACGGATGAATCCGGATATATCATGGCGTTGGGTAAAGAGGCGGCTGCAAAGGCGATTAACGATGCGAAGATATCCGTTGCGGAAGCAGACCGAAGCGGTGCAATCGGTTCTGCCGAGGCAGAGCAGGATATGCGTATTCAGGTATCTGCCTCCAACTCCCGGGCGATCCAGGGTGAAAATGAAGCAAAGGCACAGATTGCCGAATCGGATGCGACCCGGCGCGAGCGGGAAGCAGAGGCGCTGAAGCGTGCGACTGCAACGGAAAATATCCAGGCTGCAAAAGCCATGGAAGAAAGCTACGGCGCACAGAAGGAAGCAGAGGCAGCCCGTGCGGCTTTGGAAAAAGCAAAGCAGGAAGCCGATATTATCGTTGCAGCTGAAATCAATAAAAAACGTAAGGAACTGGATGCAGAAGCGGAAGCGGAACAGATCCGCCGCCGTGCAAAGGGTGAAGCAGATGCGATCCTTATGAAAATGGAAGCGGAAGCAGACGGTATGCGTTCCATGCTGATGAAGCAGGCGGAAGGCTTCACGCGGATCGTGGAAGCGGCAGGCGGAAATTCTGTCGATGCAGTACGCCTGATGCTGGCTGATAAGATGGAAGAACTGGTGAAAATTCAGGTTGAAGCCATTAAGAATCTGCAAATTGATAAGATCACCGTATGGGACAGTGGCGCTGCCGGAGGAGACGGCAAGAGCACCACGGCAAACTTTGTGTCCGGTCTGATGAAAAGCGTGCCTCCCTTGAACGAAATGTTCGATATGGCAGGTATGCAGCTTCCGGATTATCTTGGAAAGAAAAAGGAAGAAGCGGCAGAAGTGGAAGAAGTCTGAAAATGAAGGAAACAGTAACTGAAAGTAAACTGTTTTCAGACGCGATTAGTGTCTTGCCCCCAAGCTGGGGTGCATTTCGCCGATTGCGAAACTGACACAAATCCAAAGACTGGAATGACTATAAGAATAAAAAAGCGCCCGCACGGGCGCTTTTTTGCTGCCTACTTTTCAAGCTCGTCCAGCTTTTGGCGGATCGCTTTCATATCCCGGTACATATCCTCGTTTTTTCGCGGATCCCGTAAAAGCGCGGAGGGATGATATACTGCCGTAATGAGAAAATTCCCCCGCTGATGAAATACACCGTGATCCCGGGTGATTTTGAAATCCGGTGTGATCAGCCGCATTGCCGCAATCCGTCCCAGACAGGCGATGATTTTTGGCTGGATCAGCTTCACCTGCGCCCGCAGATATTCTATACAGCAGTCCTGCTCTGCGGGCAGGGGATCCCGGTTGTGGGGCGGCCGACATTTTAATATATTTGCAATATATACCTGTTCCCGATCAATCCCTACCGCTGCCAAAAATTTATTCAGATGCTGCCCCGCAGGTCCTACAAAAGGGATCCCGGACAAATCCTCTTTTTCTCCCGGCGCTTCGCCCACAAACATAAGTACTGCGTCCCGGCTTCCCTGACCGAACACACAGTTTGTCCGTGTTTGGTGCAGGGAACATTTCGTGCAGGCTTTACAGGCTTCTTCCAAGGCTTCAAAATCCATATCCGCTTCCCCCAATACAGTTTTTCTTAGTATACAACATTTTTGTGAAAAAGGAAACCCCTTCTTGACCTGAAAAGCGGAAAGTGGTATGATAAATGAAAGCAAAATGGTTCGTGTTCCCACAGGATGGGTTATATAAAATTCATGTGTAAATGAAAGGCTGAAAATATGAATGCAGTAATATTCGGCGCCGGCAATATCGGCCGTGGATTTATCGGTCCCCTGTTTTCCGGGGCAGGCGCAAAAGTGACTTTTATTGATGTGTCCCCGGCGATTATCGAACAGATCCGAAAGGACGGGGAATACCCCTTGCAGATCGTCGGAGACGCACCTGCTGTCAAACAGATCAAAAATATATATGTTGCGGACGGCAGCGACAGAGATGCCGCAGTGCAGGCGATTTTAGAGGCGGACATCGCCGCGACCTGCGTGGGTGCAAAGGCGATTCAGTATATTATTCCAAATCTTGCCGCAGGAATCCGCGCCCGGTGTGATGCAGGAAAGGAACCCCTGAATTTGCTGATTTGTGAAAATCTAATGGATGCAGACGCATATATCCGGGAGCTGCTGGCGCAGGAACTCACCGAGGCGCAGCTTGGGCAGATCGGACTTGTGGAAACCTCTGTGGGCAGAATGGTTCCGACGCTGAAACAGGAGCCGGGCACCACAGAGCAGGTCAATCCTCTGCGGATCGCTGTGGAGGAATACTGCGTTCTTCCTGTGGATCAGGCGGCGTTTATCGGAGAGATTCCGGAAATTCCCAATATGGTTCCGTTTACGCCCTTCCATTATTACATAGAGCGTAAGCTGTTCATCCATAATATGGGGCACGCAGTATGCGCATATCTGGGACAGATTCTGGGTCATACCTATATTTGGGAGAGCATTGCAGATCCGTTTATCCGTTTGCTGGCGCAAAATGCTATGTTGGAATCCGCAGGGGCACTGAGCAAAAAATACGGCGTGGACTGTACGCCGATTTTGCAGCATATCAGCGACTTACTCCGCCGGTTCACCAATCGTGCTCTGGGAGATACCTGCGCCCGCGTGGGTGCAGACATTCCCCGCAAGCTGGCGCGCCTTGACCGGCTTACCGGCGCGGCCTGTACCGTACTGGAGCAGGGCGCCTTTCCGGTATATATCTGCACCGGCAGCGCCGCCGCGCTCTATTGCTATATCCGTGACAACGGGCAAAAACCGGCAGATGCGGAGGGTATTTTAACCTCTCTGACAGGACTTTCAGCAGATCATCCCGTGTCAGTGTGCACCCTGGAAATGTATGGGCATTTTGCAGCAGGCGAGGATTTGTGCACAATTTTTGCGGCGGCAGAAGGAAAGCTGCATGAAAAGCTTGGCATGATCGTGTAAGAAAACAAATATTGTAAGGCTCTCTTGTGAGGTGGCGTTGTGTGTTACCAACCAAACGAAAAAAGGCTCCCTTGTGCAAAGGGAGCTGTCACAGCTTTGCTGTGACTGAGGGATTGTCCTGCTATCATTTTATAGTATTTCAAATCGACAATCTTACAATCCCCCCGAGTTTTGCTACGCAAAACCCACCCCCCTTTGCACAAGGGGGGCTTTTGTTTGGTGAAAGCCTGCGGCTCCAGCACAAGGAGGGCTTGAGCCTGTGCCCCCTCCCCCGGAAGCCTTTTTATTGTTTTCATCATAAAAACGCTGCGAACTACTTTATTTTTCCATGGGCTTGTGATACAATATTATAATAGAATAACCTGCACCGGAAGGGGAATTGTATGTGCGGATTTGTTGGCTTTACAGGTCAGATTGTAAATAGAGAACAGGTACTCCGGAAAATGGCGGACAGGATTATCCACCGAGGACCGGATATGGAGGGCTATCACATCGGCGGGGACAATCCGCAAAGCAGCATCGCCTTGGGGTTCCGTCGGCTCAGCATCATTGACCTGGCGGACGGCGCCCAGCCTATGTATAATGAAGACGGCACCGTTGTTGTGGTTTACAACGGAGAAATATATAATTTTATGGAGCTGCGTCAGGAGCTCATCTCCCGGGGACATGTATTTAAAACCCGCTGTGATACAGAAGTGGTTCTTCACGGATTTGAAGAATGGGGCGAGCATTTGGCGTCCCGCCTGCGGGGCATGTTTGCATTTGCCGTGTGGGACATGAAAACAAACACCCTGTACGGCGCAAGGGATCCCTTTGGTATCAAGCCCTACTATTATTCTCTTCTCCCGGGGGGTGATCTTCTTTTCGGGTCGGAGATCAAAAGCTTGCTGGAGCATCCTGCTTTTCGCAGGCAGGTCAATCCGGATGCCCTGCGCCCGTATCTAACCTTCCAGTACAGCGCCATGGAGGAAACCTTCTTCAAAGGCACCTATAAGCTTCCTGCTGCCCATTGGTTTATATTTCAAAACGGTCAGATGCATGTGGAGCGGTACTGGGATGTGGACTTTTCCAAAAAGACGGACAAATCCTTTGCTGCGTGCGCCGAAGAGATTGACGCGCGGGTGCGGGAGTCTGTGGCTGCCCACCGGATCAGCGATGTAAAGGTCGGTTCCTTTTTGTCCGGCGGTGTGGATTCCAGCTATATCACCGCCTGTCTTATGCCCAACGATACCTTTTCCGTGGGCTTCAATCCCGGGGGAGAAACCGGGGTGAAATTTGATGAAACCAGCGAAGCGGGAGAGCTGTCGAAACGGCTTGATATCCAAAACTGGCGGGAGCTGCTGGAAGGAGATCAATGTCTCGCGGCATTCGCCGATATTCAGTATCATATGGACGAGCCCCAGTCGAATCCCTCTTCCGTACCACTGTATTTCCTGTCCCAGCTTGCCAGCAGGCACGTGACCGTAGTGCTGTCCGGAGAAGGGGCGGATGAAATATACGGCGGCTATGAGTGGTATGACGAAGTAGGCGCAATGCGGAAATATAAAAAACTTCCCGGATGTTTGCGCCGGGGCGCTGCGGGCATTGCTGCCCGGATGCCTTATTTCCGCGGCCGCGAATTTATCATCAAAGGAAGCGGCAGACCGGAGGATTGGTTCATCGGGCAGGCGCTGGTGTTCCCGGAAGATGAAGCGTTTGATATTCTTAAACCTGCATACCGTACCGGTCCTTCTGCCAGAGAAGTTGCCGCACCGATATACGATCGGGTACAGGGATTGTCGGAACTGGAGAAAAAGCAGTATCTGGATCTCAATTTGTGGCTGCCCGGGGATATTTTGCTGAAAGCGGATAAAATGAGCATGGCACATTCCATAGAGCTGCGGGTGCCTTATCTGGATCGGCTGGTTATGGAGGAAGCGGCATCCTATCCGGCTGCCTATAAAATTGCAGGGGATACAAAAGCGGTACTCCGTGCGGCTGCCAATAGAACCCTGCCGGACGAATGGGCCAACCGGAAGAAAAAAGGATTTCCTGTGCCCATTGCAAAATGGCTGGAGGATGAACAGTTTTCAGCGGTTGTAAAAAAGAGCTTTTCCTCTGATGTGGCAGCCCAGTATTTCCAGCAGGACAAGCTGTGCGCACTGCTGAATGATCCGGCGCATAACCGGCGCAAAATCTGGACAGCGTATACATTTCTTGTATGGCACGACCAATTTTTTGAAAGCCCCCGGTATGCCAAATAAAAGGGAGAATTTATTTTGAATAAGAAAGAAATCATTCCGGTCCTTCTCGGAGCGGATCTGAATTGTTATAATTTAGCGAGAGCCTTTCATGAGGCGTACGGCGTTGTCTCCTATGCCTTTGGACGGTATGAGATATCTGCAACCAAATATTCCAAAATCATCCGTTTTACCACTGTGCCGGATATGGACGACGAAACGGTGATGCTGCGTGTCCTCACGGATTTTGCCGACGCTCATCCGGATGCACAGCTGTATCTGTTCGGCTGCACGGACGATTATGCAGCCATGATCATTCGCCGGCGGGCAGAACTGCCCCGGTATATTGCGGCGTGTCCCGATGCGGCACTGTATGAATCCCTGCAAAAGAAAGCGGCGTTTTATCAGGTGTGCGATCAGTATGGAATTCCGTATCCGGATACGGTGGTGCTGGACGAGACTCCCAATGCAGCGCAGGTTACAGAAGAAGCGCTGGGCTTTGCCTATCCCATTATCGTAAAGCCTTCCTCCAGTGTGGATTACTGGAAATATCCCTTTGACGGGATGAAAAAGGTGTATATTGCAAAGGATCCTGCCGATACGGTAAAGATCATCGGGGAGATTTACAAATCCGGTTATCCGGACAAAATGATCCTGCAAAAGCTGATCCCCGGGGGGGACAGCGAAATGCGGGTACTCACCGCCTTTTCCGATGAGACGGGAAAGGTGCGCGCCATGTGTCTGGGACACACCATGATCGAGGAACATACCCCCAAGGGGTTGGGAAATCACGCTGCAATCGTAACGGAGCCAGTGGCAGCATTTCCTGTTGCGGAAAACATCAAAAATATGCTGGAAGCCATCGGATATACCGGATTTTCCAACTTTGATATCAAGCATGCCGGCGGCGGAGATTATCGGGTATTTGAAATCAATCTGCGGCAGGGCAGAAGCAATTACTATGTTACCGGCAGCGGGATGAATATTGCCCGGCTTGCCGTTGAAAAATGGCAGGACGGCGGCACGGACTGCGCGATGCAGGAAACCGCTGCGTTCTGGCATCACGTGCCTGCGGGTGTGGCTTATCGGTATACAGAGGATAAGGCACTGGTACAGCGGGCAAAGGAATTGAAACGAAAAGGGAAATCCACCTGCTCCTTACAGTATCCGTACGATTTGCGGGGCAATATCCTGCGCCGTTTGTGTGTGATGGAACAGCTGCGCCGGCAGAGAGGGAAATTCCGCAAATATTATCCGAAGCAGGAGAGATAACAGGGCAAAGGGGAAAGAGGATTGCATATGGAAAAAAAGCCGCTGCTGGGTATTTTAGGGGGGCTGGGTCCCATGTCCAGTGTGTATTTTTATGAGCTGATCACCGCCCATACGGATGCCCGGCGGGATCAGGAGCATATTGATATTATTCTTTCCTCCCGCGCTTCCACACCGGACCGGACAGATTATATTATCGGAAAAAGCGGGGAAAGTCCCCTGCCGTATATGATTGAGGACGCACTGCGCATGGAGGCATACGGGGCGGACGCAATCGTGATTCCCTGTAATACGGCGCATTATTTTCTGGATGAGGTGCGCCGCAGGGTCCATGTCCCTGTTCCAAGCATAATTGAAGAGACTGCGCAGTATATAAAACAGTGTGGATATAAAAAAGCGGGTATTATGGCTGTAAACGAGATTATGGATTACATGGCTACAGGCACTAAAACCCATTGTGTAAATATGTAAGAGCCTGCCAGTACCTTAGAATTTTCCGATCTTTAGGTGTTTAGAAAACAGGTTGTACTGATCCTGTAGATTTATCCTTTATCAAGGATAGAAAGGTAAGATGAAATGGAACTTGGCTCTTTGCTTTAATGCTTGCTTTTCCTTCTTTTGTGCTTTCTTTTCTTCC
>CANTEM010000032.1 GCA_947652805.1 uncultured Clostridia bacterium
CCAAAACGGTGGATCCCGAGGACATTCTTTTTGCCGTTCAGGAGCTGGGCCTCCCCGCCATAGGTGAAAATAAGGTACAGGAATTCCTGTCCAAATATGATCAGCTCCAGGGGCAGGCGCCCCTCCATATTCTGGGGCATCTGCAAACCAACAAGGTACGGCAGATTATAGGAAAAGCGGACATGATTCAGTCTGTGGATTCCCTCCGTCTGGCGGAAGAAATCGGCAAACGCAGCGTTGCCGCCGGTGTGGTGACGGATATATTAGCGGAAATCAACATCGGCAGAGAAGAAAACAAAACGGGGATCCTGCCGGAAGAGGTGGACACATTCACCTGCGCGCTGGAGGAAATTCCCGGGATCCGTTTGCGCGGACTGATGACAATGGCACCGGTTTGCAGAAAAAAAGACGAATATTTCAAATATTTTTGTAAAACCTATGAAATTTACCTTGACATTTTAGGAAAAAAATCGCATAATATAATAGAGTCTGTATTATCTATGGGTATGAGTGACAGTTTTGAAGCTGCCATAGAGGCGGGCGCAACAATGGTTCGGATCGGAAGTGCAATTTTCGGACCGCGAATTTACCTGTAAAATACGAATACATAGAATTGAAATAAACCGGAGGTATACACTTATGGGCATTGTTGATAATATCAAAAAAAGAATGGGCGGTGCGGAAGACGCCTACGATGACGCTTATAATGACGACGGATACTACGCAGAAAGCTTCGGCTCCTATGAAGAACCGGAAGATATAGATGCCTCTTCCAACAATATGGCTGGCGGCATGGGCAGCGCAAACGTAAGCACCGGAGCCGGCACAGGACTGGGCGGCATTGGTATGGGCAGCGGAATCAGCCTGTCCGGAACCGCAGGCAGCGCACTGGAAATGAAGGTTGTAAAACCGGAATCCTTTGACAGCGTTGCACAGATCGCAGATCATCTGCTGAACAGAAGAACCATCGTTCTGAATCTGGAAAGCACCAACAAGGAAACTGCTCGCCGTCTCATCGACTTTTTATCCGGCGTTGCATATTCTATTGACGGATCTTTGAAGAAGATCGCTACCAATGCATATGTGATTACCCCCAATAATGTAGATGTGGGAGACGCAAAACTCACCAAAAGGGGCGCACCTCAACCGCAGAGCGCTCCCCAGGAAAATACCTCTGAAGAGTTTGGCGAATACTAATTTTATAATGAAGCGGCTGCCGTCTCCCGCGCTGGACTTTCCCGCACGTGAGGCGGCGCTTGTTCTGTAAACGGAAAACGACAGAAACAGAAAGCTACTATGACAAAACAAAATCCACCCTCCCTTCCCGGCGGCGTCCGGATCACCGAAGAAGAGCGGCTGCTAATTGCCCGGGGCGCGGAACTGTCCGCCCGCGCGCAGTATTCTGCGGTCGCATCCTCTTTTTTATCCCCCAGAGAGCAGCGGCTCCTGTTTGAAAGCGCTGGAATGGAAAAACGGGCAGACCAAATCTTTTTCTGGGGCGGCTGCATCGGCGCTGCACGACGCATGGCGATCTATCTGCCGGCGTGGATCCTGTCCTTTGCATCCGAACAGAAAACGGTGCCCACGCTGTTCGCAATAGAGCGGGAAACATACTACCTGCATCTGTTATGCGCAGCAGGCGTTTGTCCAGCCCCAGCAGAAACACAAACCGTTTGTGAAACCCTTCCCGAAAAGCTGGAAGCGCTACAGGAAGGTAACTTCCTGTCCGACTTCATCCACCCCCTCCTTCTGGAAGGAAGCGGATTTCGCACCCTTTCCCATCGGGATTGGCTTGGTTCACTTATGTCTCTGGGTATAAAAAGAGAAATTTTGGGCGATATTGCAGTGTGGGACGATGCGCATGCAGTGGTGTTCTGCCAGACAAAAAGCGCGCCCTATCTGATCAGCGAACTAAAAAAAGCCGGACGGGACGCAGTGCGCGCCGCACCATGCCGTTTGCCGGAAGGGTTTGTTCCCCGACAGCAGTATGCCCCAGTAAACGGAACAGTTGCCTCTCCCCGGGCGGACGGGGTTGTGCGTACCCTTTGCAATATATCCCGGGAGGATGCGGCGGCGATGATCCATCGAGGGCTGGTGGAAATCAATTATAATCCAATCGAAAAAACAGACGCAGCAGTAGAAGCAGGGGATATCCTGTCCGTGCGCGGATACGGAAAATTCAAAATAGACGAAATCGGGCGTCCTACCCAGCGGGGCAGGATCCACCTTGCAGCAAGAAAGTATCAGTAAACAGGCAAACATTCAGGAAAGGGCGTGGCGTTATGAGCACAGATTCCATCCAGAGATTTCCCGCAGTAAAAAAAGGGTATGACCCGGAAGCAGTGGACGTATATATCGAAAATCTCTCAGAAAAAAATCAATTTCTCCAGGGACGCATTATGGAACTGGAAAAGCGCATCAGCCTTGCAGAAGATTTGATTGAAAGCTTTTCTAAGGCTGAGGACGATTTGCGGCAGAATATTGCAGATTCCAAAAAAGCGGCAGCATCTATGATTCTGGATGCAAAACAGCGCGCCGCCGCCTTGCTGGACGACGCACGGGCAGAATGCGGAAAAATCGTTTCCCAGCTGGATCAGGTTGTTGCCAACCGCAAACAGGTTCTGGAGGTTCTGAAAAATCAAACTCTTACCTTTAAGGATCAGTTGTTTGCTCTGTACGGTAGTCATATCGAAATGATCGAATCCATTGCGAGCGCCGCCGAGTCCCCCTCCCTTGAGCCGGATTACAGCGGCATTGCTGAAGCAATAAACACCTTTGAACAAGCAGGGGAACCGGACACAGACGTGCCGGTATTCACCGAGTATCCAGAGGACAGCATTTTCCCCAAAGTGGAGGAATTTCCCGTACAGGAAGAGCCGGAACCCGCTCCTGTACAAACGTCGGAAGAGCCTGCATCGGAAGCAGTTGCAGATGATGACGATGATTTCTTTGCTCCTGACGGGGAGGATACAAACAAAGATACGATCTATGCGTTTGATACGGAAAATGCTGGTTCCGTGGATGCATATTATCAGTATCTGAGCGAATTTGCCAACGAAGATGAGGAAAACGAGACGGTATGATTTTGTGTCTTATCATCACAGCCGTAGCTGCCCTGCTGGATCAGATTACAAAGCTTCTGGTTGTGCACAACATTCCCATGGGCACCTTTGCACCAGGACTGAAAGGTGTTTTTCGTCTTACATATATTGAAAATAAGGGTGCCGCCTTTGGGATCCTTTCCGAGCACCGGTGGATTTTCATGGTGCTGTCTGCAATCGCCATTGCTGCGATTCTCTTTTTCCTGTGGAAAGAAAAGCCCAAAAGTCTGCTGGTGCAGCTTTCTCTCGGTATGATCCTGGGCGGCGGGATCGGCAATATGATCGACCGGGTCTTCCGAGGCGCTGTGGTCGATTTTATTGATCTGGAATTTATGCGGTTTTATGTTTTCAATGTAGCCGATTCCTTTGTGTGCATCGGCTGCGCCCTGCTAATCCTTTATCTCATCCTTTCTGAAATTCAGGAAAAGAAAAAGAAGAAAAACAGCGGAGCAGACGCATGAACGAATACGGCACACAGCAAATCGTTTCCGCAACTGAATCAGACGCAGGCAAGCGGGTAGACGTATTTTTGTCCGCTGCCCTTGATATGTCCCGTAGCGCCGTCCAGCAGCTTTTGGACACAGGCGCGGTGCAGTGCGATGGGCGCACCGTATCCAAAAGTCTGCGTACAGCAGCCGGCGATACATTCACCGTGACCCTTCCCCCGATACGGGAATGTGAAGTGCTTCCGGAAAATATCCCGCTGGATATCGTATATGAAGACGATCATATCGTGGTAGTAAACAAGCCCCAAGGCATGGTAGTACATCCCGCCCCAGGACATACGGAAGGAACCCTTGTTTCCGCGCTTCTGTATCATGCAGGCGACAGCCTGTCCGATATCAACGGTATCATCCGCCCGGGTATCGTCCACCGGATCGACCGGGACACCAGCGGTCTGATCGTGGTGGCGAAAAATAACGCCGCGCATCTCTCCCTTGCCGCACAGCTTGCCGATCATTCCATGTATCGGATTTACAGTGCGATCCTGCGGGGCAGAATTGACGATGCCGGCACGGTAGATGCCCCCATTGGCAGACACAAGACGGACCGGAAGAAAATGGCAGTCCTCCGGGATAGCGGCAGACATGCCGTTACCCATTACGAGCCGGTTTGTCCCCTTACCGGACATACCCTGTGCCGTCTGCGTCTGGAAACAGGACGCACCCACCAGATCCGCGTCCATATGAGTTATATCGGTCACCCGGTTTTGGGAGATCCTGTATACGGCGGCGGACAAACCCCTTTTGAGAAAAAGCATCCCACCCTGTTTCATGGGCAGTGTCTCCATGCGGGGGAGATTTCCTTTGTTCATCCCCATAGCGGAAAGCAGGTAACCTTCCGCTGCGATCCCCCGGCGGATTTTATACGGATAAAAGAACTGCTGGAACAGGAATAAAGGACATTCTATTTTATTTTCTCCCTCCCCTTGACAAAAACCTGCATTTGTGATATGCTGATATTGTATATAGAAAAGACAGTGACCGGGAACAAGTACCCTATGCTGTAAATCCTTTCAGAGAGCCGGCGGCGGTGCAAGACGGCAGGATCGCAAAGGAGAATTACATCCCGTGAGTTTCGCTTTGAAAAGGCGCGCGCCCCAGTAGACAGCGACGGATTGGCGACCGTTAGAAACGCCCGGGCATACGCATCCACAGATGCCGTGCCGGTGAGAGGTCCCGTTTGGGGCAATTGAGGTGGTACCGCGGTTTATTCGTCCTCATGAAGCAATGCTTCATGAGGACTTTTTTGTTTGCACTACTATACAATTACATAATATACAGGAAGGAAATCACATGACCATCGTTGACTTATTAGACCGGAATGCAAGGCTGTATCCAGATGAAGAAGCTCTTGTGGAAATCAATCCGGAAAATCACCCCAGCCGGACAACCTCCTGGCGGGAATACAATCTGATCGAAACAGCAGAAGGAGAAAAATACCGCCGCGCCATTACATGGCGGGAATTTGAACAGCAGGCGAACCGGGCGGCAAATCTTCTCCTCACCCGCGGAATCGGACGGGGCGACAAGGTTGCAATTCTGCTTATGAACAGCCTGGAATGGCTGCCCGTCTATTTCGGCATCCTGAAAACTGGCGCTCTTGCCGTACCCATGAATTACCGCTACACTGCTGAAGAAATCCAATACTGCCTGGAGCTTTCCGACTCCAACACTCTGATTTACGGACCGGAATTCACCGACCGGGTAGCACAGATCCGGGACAATGTGCAGGGTCTTTCAACCGTTTTCTTTGTAGGACGGGACATCCCCGCCGGGGCGGAGGATTTCTGCAAGTATCTGACATACTGCTCAAAAACAGCCCCTGCTATCGAATTGACCGAGGAGGACGACGCGGCAATCTACTTTTCCTCCGGCACGACAGGATTTCCCAAAGCAATCCTGCACAGCCACAAGGCGCTGATTAACTCTGCAAGAACAGAGCAAAACCATCACGGACAAACCAGAGACGATGTGTTCCTCTGCATTCCGCCCCTGTACCATACCGGCGCGAAAATGCACTGGTTCGGCAGTCTGATCTCCGGAAGCCGGGCAGTCCTGCTCCGGGGCGTCAGTCCGGAATGGATTCTGCAAACGGTCAGTCAGGAAAAAGCTACAATCGTGTGGCTGCTGGTGCCGTGGGCGCAGGATATCCTGGATGCAATCGACCGGGGCGAGCTAAAGCTGAACAAGTTCCGCCTTTCCCAGTGGAGACTGATGCATATCGGCGCGCAGCCTGTTCCCCCCAGTCTGATCAAACGCTGGATGCAGATTTTCCCCGCTCATCAGTATGACACCAACTATGGACTATCGGAATCTATCGGTCCCGGCTGTGTCCATTTAGGTGTGGAAAATATAAACAAGGTTGGCGCAATCGGCATCCCCGGATATTTGTGGGAAGCCAAAATCGCCGACAGTACCGGTGCTCCGGTGCAGCCGGGAGATGTAGGCGAGCTGTGTGTACGCGGCCCCGGCGTGATGAAATGCTACTATAAAAATCCTGTGGCGACAAGCGAGATCCTGCGGGACGGCTGGCTTTGGACGGGAGATATGGCGCGGTGCGACGCAGACGGATTTATCTATCTGGTAGACCGGAAAAAAGACGTAATTATTACCGGCGGCGAAAATATTTATCCGGTGCAGATTGAAGATTTCCTGCGGGCAAACGAAAAGATCAAAGATGTAGCTGTGATCGGTCTGCCCGATGACAGACTGGGAGAAATTGCGGCGGCAATCATTGAAGCAAAGCCGGGCTGCACCCTTACGGAAGAGGAAGTAGAAGCCTTTTGCGCAGAACTGCCCCGGTACAAACGTCCCCGCAAAATCATTTTTGCGGATGTTCCCAGAAATCCCACGGGGAAAATTGAAAAACCCAAGCTGCGCAGCATTTATTGCGGCGGCAGTCTTGTAGAAGCCCAGACAACAAAATAAATTTTATACAATATGATACAGGAGGTTTCTTATGTTCACTAAAATTTTAACCGCAGTGCTGCTTCTGATCTTCTTTGCCGTTATGACGGGAATCGGACTGTACTGCCGCCGGCACGCCACAGACGTGAACGGCTTCGTTCTGGGCGGACGGTCTGTTGGTCCCTGGCTTTCCGCCTTTGCTTTCGGCACATCCTATTTCTCCGCAGTGGTCTTTGTAGGCTATGCAGGTCAGTTCGGCTGGAATTTCGGACTTGCTTCCACCTGGATCGGTCTTGGAAACGCCTTCATCGGATCCCTGCTTGCATGGGTGATCCTGGGGCGCAGAACCCGGATTATGACCCAGCACCTTTCCACCAAAACCATGCCGGACTTTTTCGGCAAGCGGTTTGATTCCAAGGCGCTGAAAATCGCTGCATCCTTTATTGTGTTTATTTTCCTGATTCCTTACACTGCGTCTTTGTACAACGGTCTTTCCAGCTTGTTCCACATTGCTTTTGATATCCCCTATTGGGTAGTCATTGCAGTCATGGCAGGACTGACCGGCTTGTATGTAATTTTCGGCGGCTACATGGCAACTGCAATCAACGATTTCATCCAGGGCATTATTATGCTGGGCGGCATCGTTGCCGTAATTGCCGCAGTCCTTGCCGACAACGGCGGACTCAGTCAGTCTATTGTCTCTCTGTCTCAGGTGCAGGCACCGGAAGCAGGCGCGCTGGAAGGCGCATACAGCTCCTTTGTAGGTCCGCAGCCTTTGTATCTGCTGATTGTAGTGCTTCTTACCTCTCTGGGTACATGGGGACTGCCTCAAATGGTGGGTAAATTCTATTCCATCAAAAATGAAGATGCAATCAAAAAAGGTACGATTATTTCTACCATATTTGCAATCATCGTATCCGGAGGCTGCTATTTTCTGGGCGGATTCGGCAGACTGTACGACAGCCCGGCACTGTACAATGAAGCAGGCAAGCTGATGACCGACAGCATCATTCCCACCATGCTTTCCAAAATGCCCGGCATAATCATCGCTGTGGTCATGGTGCTTGTGCTGTCTGCGTCTATGTCCACCTTATCCAGTCTGGTGCTGACCTCCAGCTCTACCCTCACGCTGGACGTAATCCTGCCTATGCGCAAAAAGGAAACCAAAGAAAAAACACAGCTGATTGTGCTGCGTCTGTTCATTTTGTTCTTTATCATCGTTTCCGCAGTGCTTGCCGTTTTGAAGGACACCTTCAATTTCTCCATGATCGCGCAGATGATGGGTGTGTCCTGGGGCGCGCTTGCAGGGTCCTTCCTGGCTCCCTTCCTGTACGGACTGTATTGGAAACGGACCACAAAGGCGTCCGTCGCTGTCAGCTTTGTATTCTCCTCCTGCCTGATGATTGTACAAATGCTGATTTCCATGGGCGTATTCACCGTCAGCGGCGGTATTCTCGGATTTGTCTTTAAGAATTCCCTCTACTCCGGCGTTGTGGCAATGGTAGGTGGTCTGATTCTGGTACCGATCATCAGTCTGCTGACGCCCAAAATGAAGAAAGATCAAGTAAATGCAATGTTCACATGTTACAGTGAAGACGTAACAGTGAAAACAACAAAATCCCTGGGGAACTGATGTGTTAAAAGGCGCTGGTACAGGCCCCCAAATCTTTTATATGCCCCCCTTGTGCAAAGGGGGGTGGGTTTTGCGCAGCAAACTCGGGGGGATTGTTATATTATCTTTTTGCAGGATTATCAAATCGACAGTACGTGCAGACAATCCCTCCCTTGGAGCCACGCAGTGGATCCTCACATGGGAGGCTTTTTTTGATAGAGTCACCCCCTTTACTGGGGGAACCTTTTTGTTTATGCGAACTTCTCACAGGGGAGCCTTTTTTGTAGTAAACATCCAGCAACAAACGTCACTCCCTCCGCAACCGGGAAGGAAGCCCACAGCCCCGGCATGCCCCATACATGTGAAAGCACCAGCGCGGCTGGGAGAATCAGTGCAAATCCCCGGAGCAGAGACAGGATATTCCCCGGACGGATATGCTCTGCCGCAGCAAAGTAGGAAGAAAGCACAATATTGCATCCTGCGAAAAACCCACCGATAAAATATACCTTCAGCCCTGCTGCGGCAATTCGGTGCAGCTCCGAATTCCCTTCTCTATTGAAAATGCCTGTGATCCAATCGCATCCAAAGAACACAATTCCATATATATATACAGACAAAATCACAGTAAACCACACTGCGTAGCGCAGTGCGCTTTTCCCACGCGTTCCGTTGCCCGTACCATAGCTTTTGCTGACTATCGGCTGCATTCCCTGTGCCACACCGGTATACATGGCAATGACAACAAGAGATAAATTCGCCACGACGCCATATGCCGCAACGCCGACATTGCCGGAAATCTGCAATACAATCTGGTTGAATACTGTCATAACAACCCCACCGGACAGCTCTGTTACCAGAGACGGCAGCCCTCCCGCGACAATCTTTTTCAGCAAGGAACCGTCAAAGGGTTCCCTTGTCGGGTGAAAACTGTTTTTATGCCGGATAAAATGAACGGATTGTATTCCAATACTGATTACAGGCGCAATACATGTTGCCAGAACTGCCCCGAAAATTCCCATTTTCAGGGAAAAAATAAAAATATAATCAAACAGAATATTAAATATGCTCCCCCCTGCCATTGCCGCCATAGACAAATGTGGACTACCATCGTTACGGACAAAGGACAGCAGAATTTCATTGAGCAAAAAAGCAGGCGAAAACAGAAGGAGCATTTGCAGATATGTTTTGCTCATTGCAAAAACTACTTCGTCAGCCCCCAGCAAATGTGTAATCGGTGCAGCAAGAAACACGGCTGCAAGCACAAAAATCCCGGCAAAAACAGCAGCGGCAGTGAGCGTATGGGTAAATGCGCTGGTATTCGCGTCTGCTCCGGCGCGGCTTTTCCCAATGGAAAACTGGGTAGCACCGCCTACGCCCAGCATGAGTCCGATCCCATGGATCAGGCTGTATATAGGAAGTGCCAGATTCAACGCGGCAAGTCCATCAGTACCAATTCCGTTTGCAATAAAAAATGTGTCTGCAAGGATATAACAGGACAGCCCCAGCATGCCCAAAACGCTGGGAACACAATACCGGATAGATTCACGAAAAACAGAAGACTGCATATATTTCCCTCCAACATAATAAAAACAGCGTCAGATACTTTCTATCTTCTAAGGCCTAACGATAGAAAGTCTGACGCTGTATTCCTTTTACCCGGCGGTAAAAGGTGCGCTTTCATTTATTTTACAGTACAGGCGGCAGGTCTTCTTCCACAGACGGCACAAAGCCTTCCGCTTCCGGCTCCGGTTCATCCTCCCCCGCAGCTACAAACGCATCGGAAAGTCCGTCTGCCGTTTTGAAATAGGGACCGGTATCCTCTTTGCCCGTATGCACATAGGTGCAGGAAAACGCCCCATCTGTTACAATGATGCTATCAAAAGCGGACACTGTTTCCGGATTCAGAATCCTTCCCTC
>CANTEM010000033.1 GCA_947652805.1 uncultured Clostridia bacterium
AGGTCAGGCTCCCGGCGGACACAATGTAATCAGCGGTCTGTTTGACGGAATAAATGTGGAAGAAGCTTTAAAATTTTATCAAAAAAATAACTTGTCAAGAATTGCGGAGTTATAAAGCAATATGCTGCGTATAGCGAATCTGTTTTTGGCTTAGAAACACTAAAACAAAAAAGAGGGGGAATATTCCCCCTCTTTTCCATAGCTATTATATCAATCAAACAATGCCCTGTGCCATCATTGCGTCAGCTACCTTCAGGAAGCCTGCAATGTTTGCACCTGCAACCAGATTGTCCTTCATATCAAACCGTTCAGCAGCCTCTGCACAGTTCTTGTAAATGTTCACCATGATGTTCTGCAATTTTGCGTCCACTTCTTCAAAGCTCCAGCTATACCGTGCGGAGTTCTGGCACATTTCCAATGCGGATGTAGCTACGCCGCCGGCGTTTGCAGCCTTAGCAGGACCGAAGAACACGCCTGCCTTCTGGAATGCTGCGATTGCTTCCGGTGTGGAAGGCATGTTCGCACCCTCAGCAACAGCAAATACACCGTTCTTGATCAGTGCGTTTGCAGCGTCCTCGTCCAACTCGTTCTGGGTTGCACAGGGCAGTGCGATATCGCAGGGGATTGTCCAGATTCCGCTGCATCCCTCTGTATAAGTAGCGCCGCGGTGAATTTCTGCATATTCAGAAATACGTCCGCGCTTTACTTCCTTGATTTCCTTTACAGTTGCAAGATCAATACCTCTGGGATCGTAAATATATCCGCTAGAGTCGGAAAGTGCAACCACCTTTGCGCCAAGCTGAGTAGCTTTTTCCGTAGCATATATTGCAACATTACCGGAACCGGAGATTACAACAGTCTGTCCCTTGAAGCTCTTGCCCTTTGCACGAAGCATTTCCTCTGTGAAGTAGCACAGACCGTAGCCGGTTGCTTCTGTTCTTGCAAGAGAACCGCCGTAGGTAAGACCCTTACCGGTGAGCACGCCTACAAACTCATTGCGCAGGCGCTTATACTGACCGTACATGAAACCGATTTCTCTGCCGCCTACGCCAATATCGCCGGCAGGAACGTCTGTGTCTGCGCCGATGTGCTTGGAAAGCTCCGTCATAAAGCTCTGGCAGAACCGCATAATTTCCATATCGGACTTGCCTTTGGGATCAAAGTCACTGCCACCCTTGCCGCCGCCGATGGGCAGACCAGTCAGGCTGTTTTTGAAAATCTGTTCAAATCCAAGGAACTTGATAATGCCTTCATAAACAGACGGATGGAAACGAAGTCCTCCCTTGTAAGGACCGATTGCAGAGTTGAACTGTACGCGGAATCCTCTGTTCACCTGCACCTTGCCGCTGTCGTCCACCCACGGCACACGGAACTTGATAACCCGCTCCGGTTCAACGATAGATTCAAAAATGCCCCGCTCAATATATTCAGGATGGGCGGCAGCCACCGGCTCCAGAGATTCCAGCACTTCACGCACTGCCTGATGAAATTCCGGCTCGCCCGGGTTGCGCTTTACTACCCGATCCATTAAATCTGCAAAATATTGATTTTGAAAAGCCATACTATGTTTCCCTCTTTCTGTTTATTCAAGTTTGCTTTTTTATTTTACACGCTTTTTGCAAGTTTGTCAATACAAAATTGCAAATTTTACAAAAAATGCAGTTTGCTGTCAGAAAAGCTTCTCCCGAAAAGTATTCCTTGCAGTATCCTATGATTTATGATAAAATAGTTTTATTGTTTTCTTTATATATGAAAGGAGCCGATTCAATGTCTGAAGTTTATTTTTCACCCATGGCGTTTTCCAGATATGAAGCATCCGAGACGCTTCCCGAAAAATTCTCCCGCATGCTCGCTGCCTGCGGACTGGGAAAAGCCGTGCAGGGCAAAAAAGTCGCTATAAAAATGCATGTAGGAAGCGGTGTTTCCTATTCCACCATTCCCCCGGTTTTCGTGCGCAAGCTGGTACAGTTTGTGCAGGAAAACGGCGGCGAATGCTTCATCACCGACCACTATGTTGCCCGCCGCAATCCCCATGAGCGGGGCTACTCCGAAGCCGGGCTTGGCTGCCCCGTACTGGACGACTGCGCTTATTTCGGAAAATATTTTTATACAATTGAAGCAAACTATAAAAAACTGCGCCACGTAGACGTTGCCGGTTTGATTTACGATGCGGATTTCATGATTGACTTTTCTCACGTAAAAGGGCACGGCGCATGCGGATACGGCGGCGCATGCAAGAATATCGCCATGGGATGCGTAACAGACCGCACCCGGCATGAGCTGCATTCTCTGGAAGGGGGACTTTTGTGGGATGCGGATAAATGCGTGCATTGTAACAAATGTCTGGACGCATGCAACCACTTTGCAAATCATTTCGGCGGGGACGGAGCGTATCACGTAAACTACCACAACTGCACCCTGTGCCAGCACTGTGTAAAAGTCTGCCCCACCGATGCGATCACCCTGGATTCCCATGACTATACAGACTTCCAGACAGGCATGGCGCTGTGCACGAAAGCCGTCTGCGACACCTTTGCACCGAAAAGTATTTTCTATATCAATGTGCTCACACAGATCACCGCCCTGTGCGACTGCTGGGGCATGACCACACCCGCCCTTGTTCCGGATATCGGCATTATGTCCAGCTGGGATATGGTCTCTGTTGAACAGGCGTCTGTAGACGCAGTCAAGCTGGAAAATCTCATCCCCGAGGGAATTCCCCAGGGGATGGAGCTGAAGCAGGAAGGACATCTATTCTACCGGCTCCACGGAAAGGATCCCTATGTGCAGATTGAAAAGCTGGAAGAAGTCGGACTTGGCACAAAGGATTATACATTAACAATTATAAAATAAAAAAATATCACCAAGAGGCGCATATGACGAGCAATCTGGAAATACTATATACAAAGCGGATCAATACGATCTTTTTTGATTTGGATGCAACCCTGGTTCCCTGTGTACAGGCTGAACTGACAGACGCATACTTCGGCGACCTGCATAAATTTGCCGTAGGAAAGCTGGGCAGCGAGGCGGCGCAGCGGTTTGACAAGGCGGCCATGAAAGGCTTTCGCGCGATGAAACAAAATGATGGCAGCATGTCGAATATGCAATTGTTTCGCAACGTGTTTTATCAGCAGTGGCCGGAGTTTCCTTTGGATGTGGTAGCCTTTTATCAGGAATTCTATAACGGTTCCTTTGAAGCGGTTAGACGGGTCGTTCACGCCCGCGGCAGTGAAAAAAGTCTTCTGCAAAGTCTGCGCCAAAAGGGATACAAGCTTGTGTGCGCCACGAATCCGGTGTTTCCCCTGTCTGCCAATAGTCGGCGTATGTCCTGGGCAGGACTCCAGCCCGAGGACTTTGACTATATCACCAACTTTGACAACTGCAGCTACTGCAAGCCATCCCCCGATTATTTCAGGGAAGCGGCAGCAGCAGTAGGCGCGTCACCCCAGCTTTGTCTGATGGTGGGCAACGATACCGTGGATGATATGGGCGCTCTGGACGCAGGAATGCAGGTGATTCTGATTACAGACTATCTGCATGTGCGGGGTGAGCGGTCGCTGGATCAGGCTGGAGCGATGGACTATGCATCCTTTTTGCAGTTTGCGCAGATGCTGCCGGCGGTGGATTGACAAAAATCAAAAAAATCAGAAAAAGATCCGAAAGGGTCTTTTTCTTTTTTATATGAAAATGCACCGCACATTTTTTATAAGCCTCCCTTGTGTAAAGGGAGGTTGCTTGCCGCCAGGCAAGACGGAGGGATTGTTTGCAGGGATTGTCGATATGTAGATTATCTAAAACGATAGTTTTACAATCCCTCAGTCACAGCTTTGCTGTGACAGCTCCCTTTGCTGGGGGGAGCCTTATAAAGTATGTACACATTTCATCAACCACAGCAGAACGGAGGCACCAATGAAACAGGACAATCAAGCATTGTATTTATTCCATGAGGGGACCAATTACCGCACCTTTGAATATCTGGGCGCACACCGCACCGGGGACAAATACACCTTTCGCCTGTGGGCGCCGGGAGCAGATGCAGTATTTGTTGTGGGCGCATTCAATAACTGGGAAGAAACCGATCCTATGACGCGGATCGACCCGGCGGGAGTCTGGGAGGGACAAATTTCCGAGATCCGTTTCGGGGACGGTTACGGTTACAAATACAAACTGCATACCAAAAAGGGAGACTTATACAAAGCCGACCCTTATGCTTTTTATGCAGAGCTTCAGCCCAACACCGCCTCCCGCTTCTGGGATCTGAACGGATTTGCCTGGCATGACCAGATCTGGATGCGTTCCCGCAGACATAAATATACAAGAGAAGCCTGCCGCAGGCAGCCTATGAACATTTACGAGCTCCACGCCGCCTCCTGGATGCGCCGCAGTGACGGCACCTATTTGTCCTATAGAGAACTTGCAGAGGAGCTTGCGCCTTATGTTCTGCAAATGGGATACACCCATGTGGAGCTGATGCCCATAATGGAGTATCCCTTTGACGGCTCCTGGGGTTATCAGCTGACAGGATATTTTGCCCCTACCTCCCGGTTCGGCACACCCCAGGATTTCATGGCGTTTGTAGATCATATGCACAGCGCCGGAATCGGCGTGCTTCTGGACTGGGTGCCTGCACATTTTCCGAAAGATGAAGCAGGCCTTTTTGAACTGGACGGCGGTCCCCTGTACGAATATCAGGGAAAGGACCGGATGGAGCAGGCCGACTGGGGTACCCGGTGCTTTGACGTAGGCAGACCGGAAGTGCAGTCCTTTCTGATTTCCAATGCAGTATTTTGGGCGTCCAAATATCATATAGACGGACTACGGGTTGACGCGGTCGCCTCCATGCTGTATCTGGACTATGGAAAAAAAGACGGAGAATGGGTGCCCAACGTTCACGGAGACAACCGGAATCTGGAGGCAATCGCCTTCTTCCAGAAACTCAACTCCATTATGACCACCTATTATCCTGATGTACTGGTGATTGCGGAAGAATCCACCGCATGGCCGGATATCACCACCTTTGACCGGGGAGGATTGGGATTTTCCCTGAAATGGAACATGGGCTGGATGAACGACACACTCAGCTATGCTATGACCGATCCCCTTTTTCGCAAGCACAACCATAACAAAGTCACTTTTCCTATGATGTATGCCTATGCGGAAGGCTTTGTCCTGCCCATTTCCCATGATGAAGTGGTGCACGGAAAAAAATCCTTTTTAGATAAGATGCCGGGAACCTATGAAGAAAAGTTCGCCCAGGCGCGTCTGTTTATGGCATATATGATGACGCAGCCGGGAAAAAAGCTCACCTTTATGGGCAGTGAAATCGGTCAGTTTAAAGAATGGAACTACAGCGAGCAAATTGAATGGTTTTTATTAGATTATGAAATGCATGCTATGCTTCAGCTATACTGCGCACGGCTGAACCATATTTATCTGGAGACCCCCGCCCTGTGGGAGCAGGATGACAGTTGGAAGGGCTTTGCCTGGATCGACGCAGACAACCGAGACATGAGCGTTCTCTCCTATCGGCGGATCGATAAAAGCGGACGGGAAATCATCGTCATTCTGAATTTCACCCCGGTAGAACGTCCCGGCTTTACAGTCGGTGTGCCGGAGCCGGGAGAATATGTAGAATTTTTTGCTTCCGACAGTGCCTGCTACGGAGGCAGCGGGAAGGAAAACGGGATTCTGGAAACGGCAGAAGGCACATGGGGAGCGTTCGGACAGTATCTCACATGTAATTTGCCTGCATACGGAGCATGTTTTCTGCGCAAACACCAGCCACCTACCGAAACCCAAAGAATAAAGAAAGGCGTCTAATAGTATGTTTAAGAAAAAAGAGTGCGTTGCCATGCTGCTGGCGGGCGGTCAGGGCAGCCGGCTGTATGCACTGACCCAACAGGTCGCCAAGCCCGCCGTTCCCTTTGGAGGAAAATACCGGATCATTGATTTTCCCCTGTCAAACTGCACCAACTCCGGCATTGATACCGTAGGGGTGCTCACCCAATATCAGCCCCTTGTTTTAAATGATTATATTGGCAACGGGCTTCCCTGGGATCTGGACCGCGCCTACGGCGGCGTAAAAATCCTGCCCCCCTATCAGGGACAGCATTCTCGCGACTGGTACAAGGGAACCGCCCACGCTATTTACCAGAATATGCGTTTTATCGATCAGTTCGATCCGGAGTATGTTCTGATCCTGTCGGGAGACCATATTTATAAAATGGATTATTCCAAAAGGCTTCGGTTTCATAAAAACAGAGGCGCAGACTGTACCATCGCCGTCATTGACGTTCCTATAGAAGAAGCAAGCCGATTTGGCATTATGACCATTGACTGGGAGCAGCGCATTACCAAATTTGCGGAAAAACCGGAGAAACCGGAATCCACCAAAGCTTCTATGGGAATCTATATATTCAACCGGAAAAAGTTGTACGAATATCTTACTAAAGATGCAAAGGATCCTGCTTCCGACAACGATTTTGGAAAAAATATCATCCCCGCCATGCTGACAGCCGGAGAAAAAATGATGGCGTTTCAGTTTGACGGCTATTGGAAGGATGTAGGCACAATCACAAGCCTCTGGGAAGCCAATATGGATCTGCTTGGACAGAGACCTGTTTTTTCCCTGGAGGATGACGCATGGCGGGTATTTACCCGGCATGATCCCCTTCCGCCCCAATTTATTGGCGACAGTGCAAAAATAAAAAATTCCATTATCACAGAAGGCTGTGAGATTTACGGCACCGTGGAAAATGCTGTTCTCTTTCCCAGCGTACGGGTCATGCCTGGTGCAGTTGTACGGGATACCGTCGTCATGGACGGCACGGTTATAGAAGAGGACGCATGGGTGGAATATTCCATTCTGGATTCCAATGTGCACCTCGGTGCAGGTGCCCATATAGGCGGAACACGGGACAGCGGAAACGGGCTGACTGTGATCGGAGAGGGTATTGCAATCGGCGATCAAAAAATGGTGGAGGCAGGCACAATGCTGCCGGATCTGCGATGATGCAATTTTATTTGAAAGAAAGGCTGGGAAACTACTATGACAGCGGCAGGACTGATTTTTTCCAATATACATGACCAAAGCGTACCCCAAATGACCGCAACGCGCACCATGGCGTCCCTTCCCTTCGGCGGAAGATACCGCCTGGTGGATTTTGCCCTGTCCAATATGGTGAATTCAGGAATCACCAAGGTGGGGATCGTGACCCATAACAACTACCGCTCCCTAATGGATCATATCGGCACCGGCAAGGACTGGGACCTCGCCCGGCGGGGCGGCGGCGTGATCATACTCCCGCCCTTTGTCACCGCCTATGAAAATCCCCGGGCTGGAAAGTTATACACCACCCGACTGGAAGCCCTGATCGGCGTCATGGAATTTATCAAGCATTGCAGCGAGGACGCGATCGTTCTTTCCGACTGCGATGCAATCTGCAATATCAATCTGTCAAAAATTCTGGAAGAACACGAACAGGACGGCGCAGATCTGACCATTGTAACCAAACAGATCAACCTGGGTTCCATGGAACCCAGTCCCGGAAATTCTATTATATATGCAGACGAGGATGGAAACGTAACAGATTTTGTGGAGCATACCAAGCTGCTCCGGGGTGAGCACGATGTCAGCACCAATATTATGGTATTCTCCAGAACCTTCCTGATCACTCTCCTTCTGGATGCCCTTGCCCACGGCTATACATCCTTTTATAAACAGGCGCTGTCCTCCTCTATGGGAAGCGCATGTATCCGCATATACCGGCATGACGGCTACTTCAGCAAGATCGACAGTCTCTCCAGCTTCTACCGTGCAAATATTGATTTGCTGCATACACATACAAGAGACGCACTGTTCAACGTAAAAGACCGACCCGTTTATACCAAAGTGCGCAATTCACCGCCTACCCGATACGGCAGCGGCGCAGTCATCGCAAATGCCCTGATCGCCGACGGATGCCGGATCGACGGCACAGTGGTAAATTCCATTCTGTTCCGAGGCGTGCAGGTGCGCCGGGGAACAGTTGTCAAAAATTCCGTTTTGCTGCAGGACAGCATCACCGGGGAAAACGTCACGCTGAACTGTGTGATCGCCGACAAAAATGTAATGATCCGGGACGCACGCACCTTAGCCGGTCACGAATCCCTACCGTTTTATATCAGCAAAGGAAAAATGATTTGAAAAATACAAAAATTCTATATGTAGCGGCAGAATGCATGCCCTTTGCGGCAGCAGGCGGACTGGGAGATGTAATCGGCAGTCTGCCTGCCGCCATCAGATCCGTCCAAAAGCTTCAGGCGGATATCCGGGTGGCACTTCCCTTATACGGATGTATCGGCAAAGAAGTGCGGACACAGCTCAAACGGGAGGTAGAATTCCCCGTCCGTCTCTCCTGGCGGACGCAGCCCTGCTGTGTATACAGTCTGCGCAGAGACGGCATTCTGTACTATTTCATTGAAAACGAATATTATTTTGGACGTGATACTATCTACGGCTATCCCGATGACGGAGAACGCTTCGCCTTTTTTTCCATGGCGGTTCTGGACATGCTGGAATATATCGGCTATTATCCGGATATTCTCCATGCCCACGACTGGCAGGGCGCCCTTGCCATTCTGTATCGCACCTTCCTTTACAGCGGCAGACGGGGATATGACAGCATAAAAACAGTGTTTACCATGCATAATATAGAGTATCAGGGAAGGTTTTCTATGGACATGCTGGAGGATGTATTTGCCCTGTCCCCCGCCCATGCAAAAGCGGCCGGCTGGGCAGGAGAAATCAATCTGATGCAGGGCGCTATTGCCCTGTCCGATAGGATCACTACCGTAAGCCCTGCATACGCAAAGGAAATCCGCACTCCTTCAATGGGACACGGACTGGACAGTGTGCTTTGCCGACATTCCGCAAGGCTTTCCGGAATTCTGAACGGCATCGACTATGCATATTATAATCCCGCGTCGGACCCGGATCTCGCCTGCCCGTATACAGGCGCATCCGTTCGCCGCAAAAAAGATAACAAATCCTTTCTGCAAAAAGCCCTGGGGCTTCCCTGGAAAAAGGACATTCCCCTGTTCGCCGTTATATCCCGGCTGGTCGGACACAAGGGAATGGATCTTCTTTGTCAGGCGGCACAGCGCCTTCTGACAGAACAGGACGCGCAGCTGATTGTGCTTGGCACCGGAGAAACCCAATTTGAAGCTTTCTTTGCACAGTTGGAAAAATCCTTTCCCCAAAAGATGCGTGCCCTCATAAAATATGACAGAGCCCTCTCCAAGCAAATCTATGCCGCCGCCGACTTTTTTCTCATGCCCTCGGCAAGTGAGCCTTGCGGGCTGGCGCAAATGATTGCCTGCCGGTACGGTACCATCCCCATTGTTCGGGAAACCGGCGGACTTTCCGATTCCATAAAGCCCCTCGTCATAAAAAAAGACCGGGTGCAGGGCTGCGGACTGACCTTTGCAAAGTACAGCACAGACGCACTGTATGAAAAAATCACACAGGCGCTGGATATATATAAGAATTCGCATCTGCATGAGAAGCTGGCGGCGCAGATTATGGAACAGGATTTTTCTTGGCATACCTCAGCAGGCGCATATATTGATTTGTACAATATCGTTTTTCCCTGCAAGTACACTTGAGGTATCGTTCATAGGAAATTTATCCTT
>CANTEM010000034.1 GCA_947652805.1 uncultured Clostridia bacterium
TTACTGCTCCGCCTGCCCATGGCTGCATATCCACGCATTGCAATAGTCTAAAAGAAACGATAACAGAAATCCCATTATCATGAGAACCTTTGACGTTAAGTTCTATGCAAAGAACATTGTATGGGAACGGCTGAAAACCGGTGATCCGATTCCGGAAGTTATAACCAGACCCGGAGAAGAGCCGAGCACATTCAAGGCAACGATCAACGGTACAGTATATGAATATGCAGCTGGCACGGAAGTATCGCTGAATGCGGACGCTTTCTACCTGAAGGATGGAAACTGGGGCTATCGTTTTGAAGCATGGACTGGTGATGTAGACGCTGTTGCAGATGTGAATGCGAATACAACTACATTTACAATGCCTGCAAAGGACGTAACAATTACACCAAAACATTACTTGGTCGGTGATGTTTCAGGTGTAGACGGAGTAGCAGACGGAGTAGTAGATGCTCTGGATGCATACCACATCATACAGATGTCAGTCAATAAGGAAACTCCGACTTTGGTAGGCGATATTGCCGGAACCGGATCTGTTGACGCTATGAGTGTTTCCAATATTGCAGCGTATATTGTTGGTAAATATATTCCGACAAAATAAATTAGGAAAATGGATCGTAAAAACCGGAAGGCGTTTGCCTTCCGGTTTTTCTTATGCGCCTAATTTTTCGGTCACTGTTTTCTTTTATCACGGAAACAAAGAGCAGTAAGCAGGCCGAAAATCAAAGCAGCAGCAATTCCGGCAGCTGCGGCGGTAATACCTCCTGTGAGTACGCCAAAAAGCCCCTTTTTTTCTACTTCTTCACGAATCCCTTTTGCAATTAAATATCCAAAACCGGTAAGGGGCGTAGTTGCGCCGGCACCGGCAAAATCAATCAAGTATTTATAAATTCCGCATCCGCCTAATATTACCCCTGCCACTACATAGGATACTAGGATCCGTGCAGGGGTAAGCTTAGTTTTATCAATCAGTATCTGTGCGATTACACATAACAGTCCGCCTATAATAAAGGCCCAGAGATAAGGTAAAATAATATCCATTGGTTGACTCCTTAAAATTTACAATTGCAGAAATTACAATACATCTGCTGTAATACGAACAAGATGCGCGATTCCGGGAATAGAAGAACCTTGCTGAATCGCTGTCGGATTCATCAGTGCGCCCGTTCCAATAAAAAGCATATTAGAAATTTGTCCGGTGCGAATGCCGCGCAAAGCTTGAGCGGCTAACACAACCGCACTGCAACCGCATCCGCTTCCTCCTGCATGCTTGTCCTGCCCTTCGCGGTCATATATAATCAGCCCGCCGTCACAGTGTACTGCCGATAGATCCAGACCTTCGGCGGCAGTCAGATCACATAAAATACTGCTGCCCTCGAATCCCAAATCTCCTGTCATAATTATATCAAAATCAGCGGGCTGCATACCCGATTCCCGAAAATATCGCAGCAGCGTGTCTGCCGCAGCAGGTGCCATTGCTGCTCCCATATTGTTAGCGTCAGTGATACCGGCGTCAATAGATTTCCCGATTAGGGCTTCCGCAAGCATGGGAACCGGTTTCCCGCTATATTCCGTTTTTGAAAAGTCATCTTTACAGCTTGTTGTGATAAAAGCTGCGGAGCCTGTAACCGTCCACTGGGCAGTAGGCGCCCGCTGACCGCCGTATTCCAAAGGATACCGGAATTGCCGTTCTGCGGAGGCATTGTGAGAAGAGGAGACAGCCGCGCAGCGATCCATATGGGAAGAACAGAGAAGGGAGGATAAAAGTAAAGCTTCGGCAGCTGTAGAACAAGCGCCGAACAAACCCAGAAAGGGTGTCTCAAAGCTGACCAATCCGTAAGAAGAACCGGCACATTGGTTGAGCAGATCTCCTGCAAGAAGGGCATTTATGTCTGTATCCTTCAATGCAGCATAATTGAGTGCCCTAGACAAGGCGAGACGCTGCATTTCACTTTCAGATTTTTCCCAAGTGTCGCAGCCAAAGGTATCCTCGGCATCTCCTACGATGTCAAAATATTCTCCGAGAGGCCCTTTTTTTTCATGCTGACCTACAACAGTGGCAGAAGAGAGTATATATACCGGTTTGGGTATCCGAATCAAATTTTCCATTTTATAATATTCCTTTACAAGGTTTTGAAAAAATTCTGTTTACTGCATAATCAGTGTGACAATATAATAAATAACACCATATACAGCACCCGCGGTTATGCCGTATAAAATAACCGGCCCCGCTATCGTGAAAATCTTTGCGCCGACTCCCAAAACAAAGCCCTCACCTTTGGCATCCAGAGCGGAAGAAGCGACTGCATTGGAAAATCCAGTAATGGGAACCAGCGTGCCGGCTCCTGCATGCTTGGCAATCCGGTCAAAGATGCCGATCCCGGTGAGCAAAGCGGCAAGAAAGATCAATGTTACCGATACCAGTGTGCTTGCATCCTCCTCTTTTAAAAACATCATATATAGTTCTTTCAGTCCCTGGGCAATCACACAGATCAGCCCGCCGTATAAGAATGCGCACACACAGTTTTTGGCGCAAGGGGATTTTTTTGCCCGGGCGTCGGCATATTTTTTATAGGAATTTTTATCCATTTGCATCGTATGCATTTCCTTTCAAAGCAAATTTGTCATGGATTAGTATTTTCCAATTCAAACACTTTTAACCGCCTGCTCATGAATATTTCATTGACTTTCATATGCTGATTGTGTATAATGGTTAAAAAGAAGAGAAAAATGTTTTTATATATTGGAGGACTTGGCATGAAATTGGAGAACCTCCTCTCCAAATTCAAGATTTTATGCCGTACTTTGCGCTTTGGCGCAAAGGAAAGAAAGGATTTTTGTTATGGCACTTTGGGATGATATCGCAAAAAGCGCAAAGGATGCAGCAGCGTACACGATGAAAAAAACAGAGGAGCTTACATCTATTGCAAAGATCAAGATGTCGATTCGCAGTGAGGAAAACAATTTGGACAAATGCTTTTCCGAAATCGGTAGCCTGTATTATGCATACCAGCGGGAGGGCGAGGATCACACATCGGAAATTGCAGCGCTTCTGATGGAAGCGGATCAGGTTCGTGAGAAAATCAAATGTTTGCGGGATTCTCTTGCAAAATTGCAGAAAAGTGTGATTTGTCCGGGATGCAGCGCGCAGGTGACAACCGAGTATGATTTTTGTCCCCTGTGCGGCGCAAAGCTGAAAGAGGAAGCACCGCAGCAGGAGGAAGCGGACGATAAAACAGACGAAGAAGCGTAAATAAAAATGCATGCCGCACTTGACAAACAAGCTGCGGCATGTTACAATTTATAAAAATGTAACGGCTGTGAAGGGAAGAGTACTTCGCATGATCTGTTTTCAGAGAGCGGTAGGAAGCTGAAAATACCGCAGCAGGCAGCGTAGGAAGGTAGCCCCGGAGCTGCAAGACTGAACAATTAGTAGGTTTTGCCGTAGTCCCGCGTTATGGGAAAGGGAAATGTTTGTTTCCTATTGAGCGCGCCTTTTGGCGAATGCAGGTGGTACCGCGCATATTGCGTCCTGATCTTTGATCAGGACGTTTTTTATTGCATATATTGTCAGTAAACAAGGAAGGATCGTGAAAAAATGAAAAAAGAACTGCCAAAAACCTATGCCCCGGCGGAATTTGAAGAACGTATATATTCCGCATGGTGCGATGCGGGATATTTTGCTCCCCACAAGGACAGAACCAAACCCCATTATTCCATTGTGATTCCCCCGCCGAATATTACCGGTCAGCTGCACATGGGACATGCGCTGAACAACACTCTACAGGATATTCTGATCCGGCATAAACGTATGAGCGGATATAATACCTTGTGGATTCCCGGGACGGATCATGCTTCTATTGCAACGGAGGCAAAGATTGTAGAGCAGATGCGCGGGGAAGGCGTTACCAAAGACGATATCGGACGGGACGGCTTTTTGGAGCGGGCCTGGGATTGGCGTGAAAAATACGGCGGCAGGATTATCGAACAGCTGAAAAAGCTGGGCTCCTCCTGTGACTGGTCCAGAGAGCGCTTTACTTTGGATGAAGGCTGTTCCAAAGCTGTGCAGGAAGTATTTATCAAATTATACAACGAGGGACTCATTTATCGGGGTGAGCGGATCATCAACTGGTGCCCCAAGTGCCTCACATCTATTTCCGATGCGGAAGTTGAGCACGAGGAACAGGCTGGTCATTTTTGGCATATCCGGTATCCCTTTGAAGACGGCAGTGGATTTGTAGAAATTGCTACGACCCGTCCGGAAACCCTTCTGGCAGATACTGCCGTTGCCGTACATCCCTCCGATGAGCGGTACAAGGATCTGGTTGGCAAAATGCTGGTTCTTCCTTTGGTTGGACGTAAAATCCCGCTGATTGCCGACGAATATGTAGAACGGGATTTCGGAACTGGGTGCGTGAAAATCACGCCTGCCCATGACCCAAATGACTTTGAGGTAGGTCGTCGGCATAATTTGGACATGCCGGTGATGATGACAGCGGATGCAAAGATTACCGAGGATTATCCTGCATATGCCGGAATGGACCGTTATGATGCACGCCGTGCAATCGTGAAGGACTTGGAGGAGGGTGGATACTTACTGCGGGTTGAGGATCACAGCCATAATGTCGGTACCTGCTATCGCTGCGGTACCACAGTAGAACCCCGTGTCAGCCTTCAGTGGTTTGTAAAAATGGAACCCCTTGCCGGTCCTGCTATTGAAGCGGTACGCAGCGGAAAAATCAAGTTTGTTCCCCAGCGGTTCCAGAAAAACTATTTCCACTGGATGGAAAACATCCGCGACTGGTGCATCTCCCGTCAGCTGTGGTGGGGACACCGAATTCCTGCTTATTATTGCGATAACGAGAACTGCGGGCATCTGGAGGTTTCTCCGAAAGAGTTGCAGATTTGCCCGAAATGCGGCGGTCATATGACCCAGGATCCGGATACCCTGGATACATGGTTCTCCTCTGCACTGTGGCCTTTCTCTACGTTGGGATGGCCCGATAAAACGGAAGATCTTGCATATTTCTATCCTACCAGCACCCTTGTTACAGCATATGATATCATCACCTTCTGGGTATCCAGAATGATCTTCTCCGGTCTTGCATATATGGATGAAATTCCCTTTGATACCGTATTGATTCACGGACTCGTCCGGGACGCCCAGGGCAGAAAGATGTCCAAATCTCTGGGGAACGGAATTGATCCGCTGGAACTGATTTCTGAATACGGTGCGGACGCGCTGCGCTTTGCACTGGCAACAGGAAACAGCCCCGGAAACGATATGCGTTTCTCTACGGAAAAGATCGAGGCTGCGCGTAACTTTGCAAACAAGCTCTGGAATGCAGCGCGGTTTGTTATGATGAATCTGGATATCGACACCATTGCACTGCCCGATGAAAAGGAACTCGCACCGGAAGATAAATGGATTTTGACACGGTTCAATGCGGCGGCAAGAAATGTCAATCTGAACCTGGAGCGGTACGAAATCGGCATTGCGCTTTCAACTTTGTATGACTTCATCTGGGACGAGTATTGCGACTGGTATATCGAACTCTCCAAGCCGTCTGTGTCCGGCGAGGACAGCGCCCGGGCAAAGACGGCGCAAAACGTGCTGGCATGGGTTCTTTCGGGTATTCTGCGCTTGCTCCATCCCTTCATGCCTTTTATCACGGAAGAAATATACAGCGGCTTGCCGGGCGTTACGGAAAGTATCATGATTCAAGCGTATCCCACCGGGGAAGAAGTGCCGGACTTCACTGAGGATGCGGCTGCCATGAATAAGGTGATCGAGGCAATCAAAGCAATTCGCGCACGCCGTGCGGAAATGCAGGTGCCTCCTTCCCGGAAAGCGGCAGTATATATTGTAACTGCTGAGAAAACAGCATTCGGACCGGGAAGCCACCCGTTCTTTGCCCGGCTTGCGTCTGCTGCCAGTGTAACGGTAACGGATACTTATGCCGATGACAGCGCAGTACGCATTGTTACAGACAGCGCTACCATTTATATTCCTCTGGCGGATATGGTGGACTTTGCAGCTGAGAGAAAGCGTCTGGAAGGGGAAAAGACAAAAATTGCAGGCGAGATCAAACGCTGCGAAGGCAAGCTTTCCAATGCAGGCTTTACTGCAAAAGCACCGGCAGCAGTCGTTGCGGCAGAGCAGGAAAAGCTGGATAAATATAAGGCGCAGCTTCACGGTATTGAAGAAGCCCTTGCGGCACTGCCCCAGTAAAAGATCAGGAAAAACCGCCCCCGAATCCGGGGGCGGTTTTCAGCATTATTTCATATGATACATAAACCGTGACTGTGTGGTACGCCGGGCAGCCGCCACAACACGTTTTGTTCTTGCAATGGAAATGGGAAATACCTTCTCGGCGCCCGCCTCACGAAGCAGACGGGTACATGCGTTTACCGTTGCGCCTGTTGTGATCACGTCATCCAACAGCAAAACTTTTTTACCCGCCGGGTTATAGCCGTGCAGAGAATAGGAACATTCCGCGTTGGCGCGCCGTGCCATAGAGGATAATGTTTTCTGCATGGTATGTCCGATTCTTTTAAAGCAGGACATCCATGGAATGCCGGTGTATTTTGAAATTTTCTTTGCCAGCTGCTTACTTTGATCAAAACCATATTTGCGTATGCGTTGTTTTGTACCGGGCGGATATGTGATGATCCACTCCCTGGGATTTTCTCCGGAGCGGTATAGAAAGCGGAGCGTGGTCAGCGAAAGCTCCCTGGCACAGAAATTTGCGGCGCTGCGATCCTCGCTACGTTTGGTTTTGTAAACGATGATTCTGGTGAGCCTATCTGCTGTTTCCTTGCTGCCGGGCTTGCCCAAAAAGATCAGGGACAGCATTGGACGGCTTTGAATTGGATCCGTTAAAAACATGAAGCGGGGGCGGCAGCTGCATGCCGCCGCTGTTTTGAGACATTTTGGGCAGCGAACAGCACGGGCTTCCTCCCAAATTGCCAAACAGTCCGGACAGATCTCTCCTTCTCGTTCCAAAAGCTCCCCACAGACAATACATTTTGGAACGCTAACCAGCCGCAGCAGGAAAGAGGCGATCCGGCTAAGTATAAGAGAAATGTGATATGCTTGCATAGGCGCTCATTCCTTCAAAAAGTGTTTCAGCCCAGTATATCTGGCTGCATGCCGGTCATTTTCTACCATAGTAGTCAGAACGCTTTTGCGGCCTACTAAAATAACCATTTTGGATGCTCTTGTAACGGCGGTGTACAGGAGATTTCTGGTCAGAAGCATAGGCGCGCAGTTATAAAGGGGCAGAATGACGACAGGATATTCGCTGCCTTGGCTTTTGTGTACGGTAATGGCATAGGCATGCTCCAGCTCTTCCAGTTGGGAGAATGCATAATCGGTCATACGGCCGTCGAAATCGATCAGCATCGTTTCGCCGGATGCGTCTATGGAATCAATTTCTCCAATATCGCCGTTGAAAATGCCAAGCCCTTCCAGCCCGTCCTTGATCCATTCAACTGAATAGTTGTTTTTGATCTGCATAACCCGGTCGCCGTCCCGGAACACCACGCCGTGGGCGCCTCGCTGGACTTTTTCCGGCGCAGGGGGATTCAGTATGCTTTGCATCAGCAGGTTCAGTTCTTCCGTGCCTGCCGCACCTTTTCTGGAAGGGGTAATTACCTGAATTCCGGCGGCAAATGCTGCGCCGTAGGCTTTCGGCAGCCGGTTCTTTACCAGATCGGCAACAGTATTGGCAATGGAAGCATCTGTGTCTCTTGGAAGGAAAAAGAAGTCCGGCGCGTGATTGCTGATATCCGGCATGCGCCCTTCGTTGATGGCATGGGCGTTCAGGATGATTTTACTTTCGCTATCCTGCCGGAAAATTTCCGTCAAACGTACGGTAGAAAAGCATTCGCAGTCAATTAAATCTGCCAGAACATTTCCCGCTCCCACAGAGGGAAGCTGATCAACGTCTCCGATAAAAATGACCCGCGCGCCGGGTTTGACAGCCCGCAACAGTGCTTCCAGCAAAAGAATATCAATCATGGAGGATTCGTCAATGATGACTACGTCTTCCTCCAGATAATTGGAGGCATTCCGCGCAAATAGGGGATCGGTATTGTCGTTGTGCTCCATTTCCAACAGGCGGTGGATGGTTTTTGCCTCACAGCCGGTGGCTTCGCTCATACGTTTTGCAGCCCGGCCTGTAGGCGCTGCAAGGGCGATCTCCATGTCCAATGCGGAAAAAATGGAGATAAGTCCCTTGATAATGGTTGTTTTACCTGTACCCGGTCCGCCTGTTAAAATCAGAACACCCCGATTGAGGGCGGCTGTAAGCGCCCGGCGCTGTTCCCCTGCATACCGGATACCGGACATATGCTCTGTCCGGTCGATAAAAGCGCTGATATCTCCTGCGTCGATTTTGGGGCATTGTATGTGCAGCTGGATCAGCTTGGAAGCGCAGTATACTTCTGCGCTATGGTAGCGGGGAAGATAAATATAGGAAATATCCTCCCGTGTTTCGCAAATGAGCTTGCCAAGCCGCAGCAGCTTGTCCAGTCTTATGGAAACCAAATCGTCTGCCACGGATAAAAGCTGTGCTGTTTCCCGGATCAGCGCGCTGCGGTCAAGACAGGTGTGTCCGCTGCCAAACGCTGCTGAGGTTAAAACGTGGGAAAGTCCGCCGCCGATGCGCTCGTCGCTGTCCGCTGCAATACCGCAGGTTCGTGCGATCGCGTCTGCCCGCTGAAACCCGATCCCGCTGAAGGAATCGCACAGCCGATATGGGTTGGAACGGATCATTTCAATCGCCCGTCCGCCCCATTTTTTATATATTTTCATAGATGTGGAAGCGCCGAAAAAATCTGCGCAAAACATCATTACATTGCGTGCGCCGGATTTCTCAATAAAGCTTTCCGACATCTTATCGGCTTTCTGCCGGCTGATGCCGGGAATTTCTGCCAGCCATTCCGGATGAAACTCCAGCACATCAAAGGTATCTTCTTCAAATTTTTCTACAATACGTGCGGCTGTCTTCGGTCCAATACCTCCTATGGCGCCAGAGGACAGATACCGCAGGATTTCCGCTTTAGAGGTAGGAAACTGTTTTTCATAGGTTTCCACACGGAATTGTCTGCCATAGGTGGGATGGGTTGTCCATTTTCCGGTAGCGCAGATTATATCTCCTTCTCCTATATAGGGAAGGGTGCCTACAACAACAATGGGAAGTCCGTCTTCCCCTTCCACTTCGCACACGGTGTAGCCGCTGTCCTGCGAACTGTATATAACGGAGCCTACGGTGCCCTGGATTGTCTCCGATCCGGTATTATGAATTTGCTGCATAAAATCCGCGGGCTCCTTTCCTTTTACTGTTTTGT
>CANTEM010000035.1 GCA_947652805.1 uncultured Clostridia bacterium
CATTCCAGAGTTGATCAGCAGCAGAGATTTATCATTCACAGGGAGCAGTTTCTCTCCTTTTTTGAATCAAAAGGACATCTGCGCCTGCAAAGCTTTTCACTGATCCCTGTGAATGATAAATCTCTGCTGCTGATCAACTCTGGAATGGCGCCTATGAAACGGTATTTTACCAGAGAGGACGAACCGCCCAGAGATCGGGTATGCACTTGCCAAAAATGCATTCGCACCGGGGATATTGATAATGTTGGAAAAACATCCCGGCACGGCACGTTCTTTGAAATGCTGGGCAACTTCTCCTTTGGAGATTATTTTAAAGAGGAAGCGATTTCATGGAGCTGGGAGTTTCTGACGCAGGTTCTGGAAATTCCGGCGGACAAGCTGTATCCTTCCGTATATGAAGAAGACGATGAAGCATATGCCCTTTGGCGGGATAAAATCGGTATTGCACCGGAGCGGATCGTGCGTCTGGGCAAAGCCGACAACTTCTGGGAGCATGGCAGCGGTGCATGCGGCCCCTGCTCTGAGATTTATTTTGACCGGGGAGAAGCATACGGCTGCGGCAAGCCCACCTGTTATCCCGGCTGTGAATGCGATCGATATGTAGAAATCTGGAACAATGTATTTTCCCAGTTCAACAGTGACGGGAAAGGAAACTACACGGAGCTTGCCCGGAAAAATATTGATACCGGTATGGGACTGGAACGGCTTGCCTGTGTAATACAGGGTGTGGATAATCTGTTTGAAGTGGATACTGTCCGCAAAATTTTGGATACCGTTTGCAGCACAGCCGGCGTAAAATACGGCGCGGATCCGGATGCAGATATGTCTATTCGCGTGATTACCGACCACATCCGCAGCGCTACCTTTATGATTGCAGATGGAGTCATCCCATCCAATGAAGGCAGAGGCTATGTGTTACGCCGTCTGCTGCGCCGCGCGGCACGGCATGGCAAACGCATCGGAATCCAGGGCGGATTTTTGGGAGCGCTTTGTCTTGTGGCAATCGGAGAAAGCTGCGGCGCATATCCAGAGCTTTCCGAAAAGCAAAGCTACATTCAAAAAGTGATCACAATGGAAGAAGAACGGTTTGAAACAACCATTGACGCAGGACTTGCGATTCTGCAAAAGCTGATTGGGGAAGCCCAGTCTGCCGACCGGGATATCCTCGCAGGAGAGGATGCTTTCAAGCTGTATGATACCTATGGATTTCCGTTGGATCTTACCTGTGAAATTGCCGGAGAAAAAGGTCTGTCTGTGGATGAGGAAGCATTCCACACCCTCATGCAGGCGCAAAAGGAGCGGGCGCGGGCGGCAAGATCGGATTTGTCCAGTTGGGACAGCGGTTCGGACGGTGTACTGTCCGGTATTGCGGCTACGGAATTTACAGGATATACGGAAGACTGTGCAGAGGGCAAAATTCTTGCGATCCTTGTGGACAACGCGTGCTGCGATGCAGTGTCCGAAGGCGAATGCAGCATCATTTTAGATAAAACCCCATTTTATGGCGAGAGCGGCGGTCAGGTCGGCGACACCGGAACGATCACGACAGAGGCTGGCAGCGCCGCTGTGTTGGATACAAAAAAAGCAAACGGCGTTTTTGTGCATGTGTGTAAAATCCGCTCCGGCGTATTGCAGATAGGCAATTGTGTAACAGCATGTGTTGACGTAGAACGCAGACAGGCAATCCGTAGAAATCACTCCGGCGTGCATCTTTTGCAGGCAGCGCTCCGGCAGGTGCTGGGCGATCATGTGGAACAGGCGGGTTCCTATGTGGATGCGGAACGGCTGCGCTTTGACTTCAGTCATTTTTCAGCCCTCACTCCGGAGGAGCTTACCCGGGTAGAGGAGCTGGTGAATGAAAAGATTCTTGCCGCCCTCCCCATTGATACGATGGAAACAGATATAGAAACTGCAAAAAAAGCAGGCGCGCTGGCGTTGTTCGGAGAAAAATACGGCAAAACCGTGCGCGTTGTAAAAATAGATGCATTTTCTACTGAGCTGTGCGGTGGAACCCATGCAGACAACACCGGAAAGCTTGGGCTATTTAAGATACTATCCGAAACATCTGTTGCCGCCGGAGTACGCCGGATCGAAGCTGTAACCGGACTGGGTGTGCTGTCCCTGCTGGCGGAAAAGGATCATCTGATTGCTGAAGCCGCCCGGGGACTGCGGGCAAACAGCCCGGCAGATCTTCCTACAAAGGCTGCCTCAATGCAGCAGGAAATTGCAAAGCTGAAAAAAGAAATCGAAGGGCTCCAGGCAAAGCTTGCACTCGGTAAGTTGGATGCGATTTTATCTTCTGCCCAAGCTGTAGGCGCAGTGAAGCTATGCACAGCGAATATAAAGGATATGTCTGTAGAGACTGCCCGGAATCTGTGCGACAAGCTGCGGGATCGGGATAGTGCTGTTGTGGCAGTGCTTGCTGTACAAGACGGCGAAAAGCTCAATTTTGTGGCATGCTGCGGCAAGGACGCAGTCAGCGCAGGCGCACACGCAGGCATGCTTCTGAAGGAGGTATCTGCCGTTACCGGCGGCAGAGGCGGCGGACGTCCGGATGCTGCAACCTCCGGCGGCAAGGATACTGCTAAGGTACCTGAGGCACTGGAAGCGGCAAAAAACATTCTTGCAGGAATGCTGAAATAAGTAAACGGAGCGTCTTCCCTTGTAGGGGAGACGCTCCGTTTACTGAATAAGGAAAATTTCCGGTATGCGGGTATTTTCTCAAAAAAGTGCTTGACATACAGCGGGGACTGTGCTATAATACATCTGTTCACCAAAGACAGCAGGTTTCGGTAAAAGCGTATGCTTTCCTGCCGAGGAGACGCAATACTGTAGTATTTCACGTCTTTTTTCGGCATGCCGGAAAAAGACTTTTTTATTGACTATGCATCCTGCTGTGAATTTTTAGAAGGAGGTATGGAAAATGCCCAGTGAGAAGATTCTTGAACAGAAAAAAGCTGCCGTAGCGGATCTTTCTGAAAAAATGGGGCGCGCTGCTGCCGGTGTGCTTGTTAAGTACCAGGGTATCACCGTTGAAGATGATACAAAGCTGCGTGCAAAGCTGCGCAGTGCAGGCGTAGAATATGCCGTAATCAAAAACTCTCTGATCGGTCGTGCTGCTGACATTGCAGGACTTGGCGAAATCAAGGGGCTTTTGGAAGGCATGAACGCAATTGCGATCAGTTATGACGATCCGGTTGCTCCCGCAAAAATCCTGAAAGAGTACGAAGAAAAAGTGGAAAGCTTTGAGCTTCGCGGTGGATTTTTAGATGGTGCAGTGGTAGATTTGGCTACTGTAAAAGAACTGGCAGATATTCCCCCGAAGGAAGTTTTGATTGCCAGAATGCTCGGTTCCCTGCAAGGACCTCTGTCCGGCTTGGCTGTTGCCCTGCAGGCAGTAATCGACAAGAGCGAAGAAGAAGTTCCCGCTTCCGAGGAAGCACCTGCTGCTGAAGCAGAGGCATCCGCTGAATAATCCGGTTACCGGATCAACAAAAAAAGCCGCAACGCGGCAACAAATTTTTTAAAAATATTTGGAGGTATATTATAATGGCATCCGAAAAGACAACTGCTATTCTTGAAGAAATCAAAGCGCTTACAATTTTGGAACTGTCCGACCTGGTAAAGGCAATCGAAGAGGAATTTGGTGTATCTGCAGCTCCTGTTGCTGTTGCTGCTGTTGGCGGTGCTGCTCCCGCAGCTGCTGCTGAAGAAAAGACTGAGTTCGACGTTGTTCTCAAGAGCTTCGGCGCTAAGAAGCTGGACGTTATCAAAGTGGTTCGTGAAATCACTGGTCTCGGTCTGAAGGAAGCAAAAGAAATGGTTGAGGGCGCTCCCAAGACTGTTAAAGAAGGCGCAAGCAAGGAGGATGCTGAGCAGATCAAAGCGAAGCTCACCGAAGCAGGCGCAGAAGTTGAGATTAAGTAATCAACAATACATGATAAAAAAGGACTGCAATGCAGTCCTTTTTTATATGTAAATAGATACTCCCATCAAAGTCCATATCCCAATGAGTAGTATAAATACCATACCTTGTGCAATAGCTATACCTGCAATCGGCAGAATCAGCGCCGCCCCCATAAGAATAATGATTGCACCGATCCCTTTTTGTATAGGCCGCTCCATAAAAAGGATCATAAAGCCAAAGGCTGCAAAGGTAAGAAAATATAAAGTAACAGATAAAAATTTCACAAATCCCCCCAGTCCTGTCACACTCACCATAAACGTGCTGCACAGACAGCACAGTGCGCAGAGCAGTGCAAACAACGTCACGCGCCCCCGGTGTTCATAAGCGAACACGCCCAGCCCGCCGGTAAAAAAGCACAGCATACATCCGGACAGGATCGCATCGGAAGCAATAGACAAGTGCAGATACGAGCCGATGATCTGAAAGATCCGCAGGAGAATACCAACAGTGATCAGTACCCGCCCCATGGTCAGGCGGCTTTTTTTATTGCTTGCCATAGTTAATCCTTCTTGTTTCTGTGTTTTATTTTATCCCGGATCGCTTCCAAGTGTAAAAAGTTTTTCCGAGGCTTCATATTCGGAAATGCACCAATCAAACGCCGCTGCAACAAGGTGCTCTTTTTTGCCATTTCCTCATATTCATCCTTTTCTTCCCGCTCTTTTTCCAGTTTTTCCTTCAAACGGATTTTACCATCTGTAAACCGGTCGCCAACTTCTTCACAAAATTCCGCTGCATTTTGTACGACGCGTGTTACCGTATCGGTAAATTTCTGAGACTGCGCTTCCAGCTTTTTTGCCAGACGATCCATATGCTCCAGTTTTTTATTCAGTCCCAAAGCAGTGAGAACGGAAATTACTGCATCGGATATCAGCAACGCGCCGAGAACAGACGCAAGAATGATTCCTACAGGATAGGGAATCAAATCAATCAATCCATTTGTAAGGGGGAAAACAAGCTTGACGACAGCAACACAGGCAAATCCCCAAAGCAGGGAAAAAGGCAGGCATATGTATCCGCCGATATTCAGCGGAAAACCGGAATAATCCCACCATTTATTATGAAACAGCTTGTCCATTGCAAATCCGGTAACCAGCTCAATTCCGGAAGTTACCACAATTGATCCAAGCCACAGCAAAATCAAATTCTTTTCAAAAGGAACAGACAGCAGATAAATGAACCCTACCCCAAACCCGTAAATCGGGCAGTAAGGGCCGAGCAAAAATCCCCGGTTTACAAATTTCTTTGTTACAACGGCGGCATATCCGACTTCCGCACACCAACCAACAAACGCGAAAATAAAAAAATACCAGACAAAATGATAGAACATACAACCGTTCCTTTCCTGAAAAATATATAATAGTATACTCCAAAAACAGAGATTCGTCAATCCGTTGACAGAAATCTGCTCGCATGGTATCATATGTATATCGAATTTGGTCAGCAGGTCAGGTGAGTAAGAATATGAAAGAACAGCACAGGCGCACAGCCCTTTTATTTGGAGACAAGGCGGAATGCTTATATACGTGCAGAGTTGCAGTTTTCGGAATTGGCGGCGTAGGTGGCGCTGTAGCGGAGGCTCTTGCGCGCAGCGGCATCGGACAGATTGATTTGATCGACGCAGATGTAATCAGCCTGTCCAATATCAACCGCCAGATCATTGCACTGCACAGCACTGTGGGAAAATACAAAACAGACGTTATGGCAGAACGAATCCATGATATCGATCCGGACATTCAGGTGCGGTGCTACCGGACGTTTTATCTGCCGGAAACAGCCACGGATTTTGATTTCTCCGTATATGATTATGTCGTGGATGCAGTGGATACCGTCAGCGCAAAAATCTCCATTATACAGGAAGCAAAGGCGGCAGGCGCTATGGTGATTTCCTCCATGGGTACCGGAAACAAAGTAGATCCGTCTGCATTCCAGGTTGCAGATATTTCCAAAACATCCGTGTGCCCCCTTGCAAGAGTCATGCGTATTGAACTGCGCAAAAGAGGCATTACCAATGTAAAGGTCGTCTATTCCAAGGAAGAACCGATTAAAACACCCATGGGCGAGGCTGCGCCGGAAGGCAGCAGCAGGCGCAGCGTTCCCGGAAGCTGTGCATTTGTTCCGCCGGCGGCAGGACTTTTGATCGCAAGCGAAGTGGTGCGGGACTTGATCAAACGAAAGGAAAAAAGTATATAATGGCTATTCAGACACCGGCGGCAGACCGTCTGCGGCCAACGGATTTTGACCAGGTGGCAGGGCAGCAGCATTTGGTAGGTGAAAACGGAATTCTGCGCCGTCTTTCTGAGAGCGGACATTTCGGCAGTATGATCTTTTTCGGTCCTCCCGGCACGGGAAAGACCACATGTGCTGCAATCATCGCGCAAAAATCCGGAATGGAGCTGCGCCGCCTGAACGCTACCACTACATCCCTTTCCGACGTGAAAGCTGTAGCCGCGGAAACAGAAGGACTGCTGGGACAAAACGGTATTTTGCTGTATTTGGATGAAATCCAGTATTTCAATAAAAAGCAGCAGCAATCTCTGCTGGAATACATTGAGGACGGCAGGATCACATTGATTGCCTCCACAACGGAAAACCCATACTATTATATATATGATGCACTTTTGTCCCGGTGTTCTGTATTTGAATTTCGTCCGGTATCCCCGCAGGACGTGCTTGTGCACCTACGGAGCGCAGCCGATATTCTGTGCAGCGGCGGTGCAGAGGAAAACGCCCTTTTGTATGTTGCGTCTGTTTGCGGCGGCGATGTCCGCCGGGCATTGACAATGCTGGAATGTGCAAGCGCGGCGGCAGGCGGAACAGTCACGGAAGAAACAGTCCGTGCGCTGACCCCTTCCGTCATGGCAGGCAGTTTTGATCGGGACGGAGATGTGCATTATGACCTTTTATCCGGACTGCAAAAATCCATACGCGGATCTGATCCGGATGCTGCGGTGTTTTATCTTGCACGCCTGCTGGAGGGCGGAGATTTGATTTCCCCATGCCGTCGTCTGCAAGTCATTGCAAGTGAGGATATCGGCGCGGCATATCCAATGGCGGCAGTGATTACCCGGGCATGTGTGGAAAGCGCCCGGGAGCTTGGCTTGCCGGAAGCCCAAATTCCCTTGGCAAATGCAGTGGTAATGCTTGCAACCGCTCCCAAATCCAACACAGCCTATTTGGCTGTAAACGCCGCCTTTGCAGATGTGCGTGCAGGCAAAGGACGAGAGGTGCCGGGTCATCTGCGCAGTCCCAAATATGAAGGATATATGTATCCCCATGATTATCCTGGCAGGTGGGTGGAGCAGCAGTATTTGCCGGAGGATTTGAAGGGGCGGAAATATTATCAGTTTGGCGACAACAAAACAGAGCAAGCCGCCGCTGCGTATTGGGACAAGGTGAAGAAAAGGTAAAAATGTTATAGCACAATCAAAAAAGAAAAAGCCTCCCTTGTGCAAAGGGAGGTGGGTTTTGCGCAGCAAAACTCGGAGGGATTGTAAAGTTGCCGATTTGCAGATAAAGCAAAATGATAGTTTTACAATCCCTCAGTCACAGCAAAGCTGTGACAGCCCCCTTTACACAAGGGGGCCTTTTTTTGTGTGGGTAGCCGCTCGCCAGCTCCCTTAGGGGGAGGCTTTTCTCATCACGGCTTGTATTTTTCATACGTGTTGATCGCATCAAACACAGGCTTATATTCGGACCAGCCAAATGCAGTGACCAACACAAACCGGGGACGGGTGTAGGGCGCGTTTTCCTCTGTACAGGGCGCCGCAAAGGTAGCAAGGCAGTGCCGGGCTTCCTGGGTGTACCCGGTTTTTCCGCCCTGCACATACATTCCCTCCGTTTCTGTTCCTTTCATGCGAGAATACAGGGTGCTGCGCAATTCAATTCCTTCCGGATGCTCTGCCGTTGCTGTGGTCGTGTATTTGTATGTGGATAATATCTGCCGCAGCTCCGGAATGGAAATTGCATATTCCAGAATCAGCGCCATTTCGTGACATGTGGAATAATGATCGTCGTCATGCAGTCCGCTGACATTTGCAAAATGGGTGTTTTCCAGACCCAGACGCTGTGCCGTCTCATTCATCATTGCTGCAAACCCTGTTTCGCTGCCGGCAATCGCCAGTGCCAAACCTACCGTAGCGTCTGCGCCGGAAGGAAGGATCGTTCCGTAAAGCAAGTCCCGATAGGGTACAGTCTCCCCGGGTTTGAATCCGGCAACAGAAGCTCCCGCCTGATACAGCGGATCAAATATTTCTGCGGGGAAGGTATATGTAGCGTCTAAATCCTCCAAATGCTCATACGCCACAACCAGCGTCATAATTTTTGTCATAGAAGCGGGATAAATTTTGCTGTCCCCATTTTTGGAAGCAACTACGGTATTTGTTTGCAGATCAATGAGTATGCCATATTCACTGTCAATCACCAGTTCTTCCGTTTCGTCCGTATATGTGGCAAATGCAGGAAACGCATCTGTGGCTTCATTTATGTCATCTGCATAGTTCCCGCGGTTGACCGTTTTCGGAGGTGCCGTAGTAACGATGCCATCTGTAGCTTCATTGGATGTGCAGGATTGCACTGTACTGATGATAATTGTTATGATAATCAGCGCTGCAAACAAAGCAGCCAAAATAAAATTCCGGCTGTACTGTTTCGGTTTTGCACGGGTGGGGCCGCTGCGCGGACGTTGCGATCCAGCACGCTGTGGGGGAACAGTTCGGGATCTATTGGGAGGTTGTATGTGTGCTGGCGCCGGACGCTGGGGCTGCCGGACAGCGCCGGATGTATTTGCATTCCGATTCGGAGCGGGCCGCCGCATATTCTGTTTTTTAGGCACATGGTTATTCATGGGCTGCCCCTCCTTAACATAATATCAATTTATATTATTTTACAGGATAAGCGCAGATTCGTCAACAGATAGAATGTAAATATATGCAGCAAGGAGCTTTTTTGCGTAAAAACACATTGACAAAACAGTAAAAATGTGCTATCATAAGCAAAGTTATAGGGGCCATTAGCTCAGTTGGTTAGAGCATCCGGCTCATAACCGGACGGTCCGGGGTTCGAATCCCTGATGGCCCACCAGAAATTAAAAGAAGTCGATTTTCAAAAAATCGACTTCTTTTGTGTTTATCTCATAATTTTCTATTGACACTTACCTAACGTAAGGTAGTATAATCATAATACAATTCTTGATAA
>CANTEM010000036.1 GCA_947652805.1 uncultured Clostridia bacterium
CCAGATCCAGAGATTCAAGGGTCAACACATCCGGATCATAAGAGAAATCCACAAATTTGCTCAGCTCCGCAATTCCTGCGTCAGCCTGCATTTTTCTTTTCTTACCTTCAAAAGCAAAGGGCTTTGTAACAATACCAATGGTAAGCATGCCCATTTCTTTTGCAACACGTGCTACGATGGGAGCCGCACCGGTTCCGGTTCCGCCGCCCATACCGGTAGTGATGAATACCATATCCGCGCCTGCAATTGCAGTTTTGATTTCTTCAATGCTTTCCTCAGCAGATTTTGCACCCACATCCGGATTGGAGCCGGCACCGTGCCCCTTGGTAATTTTATCGCCAATCGGGATTTTATGGGTTGCAGTGGAATGCTGCAAAGCCTGCTTGTCCGTGTTGATTGCGATAAAATCCACACCGCGCACATTGGTAGTGATCATTCTGTTGACCGCATTGTTTCCGCCGCCGCCTACGCCTACAACTTTTATATTTACGCCGCTTTCAAATTCTTCATCCAGTTCAAAAGGCATTTTTTCTCATCCTCCGTAATAGATTGGGACCGCGTCCGCCTGCAAATTTTATATGTACTCTACAGGCAGATTTGCATATATTACTATAATATACTGACTTGGCGAATTTTGCAAGATGTTTTTCAATATTTTTTCGAATTTATTTTATTTTTTTGCAAAAAATCCGGTTTTGCAAGGGAAATATTCCTATTTCTCCGATATTATGCAACTGCAAAAATCAATGCATTTCTGCACTTGCATACATCAATTCAAATCCAATTGATTGTCAATAATCACACTGGTCGCACTTAAATCTGTCAAATCCACACTTGCTTTGTTGTCCCCCTGAAACAATTCATCTTCTAAAACAGCAACGGCTAAACGCAGTTTCGTTTCGATTACGTTCACGTCCCCCATAAGCAGCTTATATTTCCCATCGCAAACCATGGATATGTTATACGGGCTACGCAAATCTATCAGCCCGATACGCTCTGCCAAATCGGAGCTTTGGAGAGCATCCAGGACAGTCTGCATGTATGTATCGCTGCGCGTCTTTGAAAATGAAATCTGTTTGCCTGCGATTGCTTCCCGGATCTCCGGCAATTTCAACTTGATCAGCCCCTGTTCTTTTGCATCTTCTTCCGATATGGGATCCAGCACACGCAATGTACGGGAAACCTCCCAAATCTCACCGTAAAAAACGGCATAATAAACAGGCTCCTCTTCCTCAATATCAAATGCAATCGAACCCGGTGGCGTGCGGTGAACATCTACTGCGGAAACATAGGGGCATTGCAGCATGATTGCCTCCTGGGCGATGCGGGAGCTAAAGGAATACAAATGATCTCCCATATCCACCCCGGAAGCCGCAAGGATTTCTTCCGAGGTATACCGGCTGCTGCCGGAAGCATCCAAACTTCTGATCACAAACAAAAGCTGATATGTAACAACACATAGCACTGTAAACACGCCGAGCATCAGTACCGCTGTCACCAGTATTTCCCGCAATTTGCGCCGTTTACGTCCTTGTGCCGCATGCCTGTATGCATCCACACGTTTTTTTTCTTCCCTGGGCTTGTCCGCCCATTGGCTTTCCGTTCTGGGAGCAGTACGTCTCTGGGCACTCACATGCCCCTGCGCTTCTCTGCTCGGGGGTGTCTGCCCACGTGCCCGCGGCCCAGTACTGCTCGGTCGGCGCGGAACTGTTTGCGGGTTTTGCTGTATACGGGTGCGGAATCCGTCATAATATGCTCGATCGGCGCCGCTTTGGGGAGCGGAACCCGTTCTCCGGGGTTGCTCTGCTTTGCGGGGGCGGGGTCCGGCAGCGGAAAGCCGGGGAGCATTTTGCCGCTGTGCAGCCTGCATTTCCAATAAATGCTGCAATTTTTCCGCATAATATGTTTCTGCCGACTTGCCCATGACCGCACTCCCCCTTTCCGGTTTACTTTTTACTGCTGATCAGCTTTTGTACATCCTGAAAAATCCGTTTATTCGTATCCGCAACAGCAAAGGTTTTGATTTTCTGGCTTTGCTGCCGCCGCAGCTCTTCATTTTCTGCCAGCTTTGAAACGGTTTCCCGCAAGTTTGCACGCAGTTGCCCGTCTTCCGGAAGCAGTGCCGCCGCGCCCTTATCTGCCAGTACCTTTGCGTTTTTATACTGCTGATTGTTCGTCACATTCGGAGATGGAATCAGCACCGCGCACTTCCCTGCTTCTGCAAGCTCCGATATGGTCATAGCGCCGGCACGGGATATTACGATATCCGCTGCCGCCATACGGCGGGGCATGTCAAAAATATATTCCATGAGCTGCAAATTGTCAAAACGATCCAACTTCTTATCTCGGAACCAACCTGCTGCAATATCCTTTTCAATGGATCCGGTAGCGTGACAGTGTATGATATTCTCTTTTCCTCCGGTATAATGCTCCATCAGATCCAGCACAGCCGCATTGACCTGCTCCGCTCCAAGACTGCCGCCATAAGACAGTATGTAAACCGCATTCTCAGGAATCCCCAGTTCTCTGCGGGCAGTCTCCCGGGACACCTGCGCAAAACCGCCTCGCAGCGGGCAGCCCACATGAAGGAGCTTTTCCGGGCAATGAAGTCCCGCACCGGCTTCAGTGAAGTTTAAATAGATGCGATCCACCACGCCTGCAAGCATTTTTACAGCCATTCCCGGAACCGCATTGGATTCATGCAGCGCTGTAGGAATTCCCATACCGGCAGCAGCTTTAACTACAGGCCAGCTTACATATCCGCCTGTACCGATTACGATATCCGGCTTCCACTGACGGATCACACGCCGTGCCTTACCGGGGGATGTCAGCGCCAGATACGCCGCCTTAATATTTTTTGGTGAGAGACTGCGGCGCAGTCCCATAACATTTACATGAAACAGCTCATACCCCGCCTGAGGCACAAGCTTATTTTCAATTCCTCTATCCGTCCCTACAAAGGCAATCTGTGCATTCGGGACATTTTCCCGAATCGTATCTGCAATTGCAATTGCCGGATTCACATGTCCTCCGGTACCTCCGCCGGTCATCAACACCCGCATGTATCGTTCCGCCTTTCCGCTATTCTACTTCTTTTGATAGGAATGCTTGGAAATGGACAAAAGCATTCCCATTTCACCCATGAGCATAATCAAAGAGGATCCGCCGTATGAGAAAAACGGAAGAGATATGCCCGTATTCGGAATCAAATCCGTTACAACCATTATATTCAGAAAAGCCTGTATACCAACCTGACATGTAATACCGAATGCAACCAACGATGAATATGTATCCGGTGCTTTTTTTGCTATGGTTATACCCCGCCAAATAAACGCCACATATAATGCAACCAGCAGCACTGCACCCACATAGCCCATTTCTTCACACCAAATGGTGAATATAAAGTCGTTCTGTGCTTCTGAAACGTAATTATATTTCAACCGGCTTTCCCCGAGTCCAACACCAAGGAGCCCGCCGCTTCCTACTGCAAACAACCCCTGGGTTGTCTGCCATGCTTCCTTCAGTACGTCGGCACCCTCGTCACTGTGCGTAAGAATCCGCTGCAAAGCATACTCGTTGGTAAACAAATAAACTACACCCGCCGCTACCGCAGGCACTCCATAGCACAGCGCCATCTTCCCCACATTCGCACCGCTGAGGAAAATAACACATATACCGATCATACCTAAAATAATTGTACCGGACAAATGCTTTTCCAAAAGCACCAGTCCGCACACAATCGCCAGAATAACCCCCGGCATGAGAATACCCTTAACAAGAGACGCGCGCTTATCCAGTCTGTTGGATGTTTCCTCAAAATGGCGGTCAATATACCAGGCAAGCATCATCGTCAAAGATATTTTCGCCACCTCTGAGGGTTGAATGGAAAAACCGCCAATCAAAATCCAACGCTGGGCAACGCCTCGGGCTGTACCCATAACCAGCACCAGCGCCAACAGTCCGAGAGACACCAAAAAGAATGCGGGCGTCAGTTTTTTATAAACATTGTACGGTACAAAGATCAGCACACTCATCAAAATACCGCCAAGCGCCAGCCAAAGCAGCTGATGCCGGATGTAGTACAAGCTGTCGTTTTTAGACGCCAATGCGTTGGGATAGCTTGCGCTGAACACCATAATCGTTCCCAGGCAAAGGAGCACCAATATAATGACAAGCATGGGGCGGTCTACACCGTGGCGCACCCGCTGCACTCCCGCTTCCCACGCCTGTTCTTTCTTCATCCGCCCAGTCAGGGAACGCTCCTCCTGCACCGTTACGGAAGTCTCTGCACCACTTCTGCGGGAAGGTTTCCCGTAAGACTGCCGCCGCACCGGAACGCCGGATGCAGTGCGGGTCTGCCGCCGCACTTCTCCTGTACTCCTGCTGCGTCCGTATTGATAAGACCGATTCTCATTGCTCATGTGATCCTTACGTCCTTCCCGTATATATCACAGCCCAAACCAGGCACAAACACAAAGACACGCTGTTAGCAGGCTGAATACTGCTACAATTTTCACTTCACTCCAACCGCACTTCTCCAGGTGATGATGAAAGGGCGCCATTTTAAACAGCCGCTTTCCGCCGGTCAGCTTAAAATAAATCACCTGCAACATTGTGGAAGCAGTTTCCAATATATACATCAGGCCGCACACCACAACGATTAGCGGATTATCCATCATAAATGCCGCCCCCACTACAAGACCGCCGAAAAAGAGAGAGCCGGTATCGCCCATAAATACTCGGGCAGGATAGAAATTATAAATCAGAAAACCAGCGGCCGCTCCCGCCATAATTGCAGCAACCGCTGCAATTCCGGAAGTGGGTACAGCAGCATGAAACAGTGCCGCTGCGCCGTAAAAAAGTCCGACAACCAAAGTTACAGAGCTGGCAAGTCCGTCGATTCCATCCGTTAGATTGACGCTGTTCATCATACCGCACAGAAGCAGCAGCGCGATGATATAATAAGCGATACCAAAATCAATGGCAAGATCCAGATACGGTATGTACAGCGATGTGGTAATTTGACCAAACCGGCTCATGCCAAACAGATATACGCCGGCACAAATGAGTTGCAGTAAAAACTTCTGGGGCGCCGTGAGACCCTCGTTCTGCTTTTTCCGCAGCTTTGCCAAATCGTCGATCATGCCGATCAGTCCGCTGGCAACCGCCATTGCAAGGGTGAGCACCAACGCGGGAATTTCCTTTGATCCTTCCCGCAAAAAAATAATCACACAAGCCGCCGCACCGGTAATCAGCGCCGCTATGATAAAAGCAAGTCCGCCCATGGTAGGGGTACCCTCTTTATTCTTGTGCCACCGGGGACCGATTTCCAGAATCTTCTGCCCCATTTTATGACTGGCTAGAACCGGAATCAGAAAATGGGATATCCCCGCTGTCAGCAAAAAGGTAACAGCAAATATACCGATAAAAAACACGGGATAAAACATACACCCTCCACATCTTTGGACACGCATTTTAGTCAAATGTAAAATTTTGTACAAATACTATGTTGATTATACCATATTTCCCCGTATGGGTCAACCCTTTTTCAGCTTAGTCACTGCTTCCTGCACAATATTCCGCTCTGAAAAAGGCAGTTTGCCATTGGGTCCTGTTTCATAATTTTCATGTCCCTTTCCCGCCAGAAGAATGATATCCCCAGGCATAGCCGTTTCTATGGCATAAACAATCGCCTCTTTCCGATCTGGAATCACCACAGTAGAAGGCAATCGAGTCATGCCTGCCAGTATATCGGCAATAATCGCATCCTTATTTTCTGTGCGAGCGTTATCGGACGTAACAATCACCCGATCACACAGTTCCTGTGCAATACTGCCCATTACAGGCCGCTTGGTCTTATCCCGATCTCCGCCGCATCCGAAAACGACCGTTAGCCGTCCTCCCTGAGGGACTGCGCTTCGCAGTCCCTCCAATGCGGCACGCAGTGCAAAAGGCGTATGTGCATAATCAATATACACATCAAATCCCGCATCTGCTGCACGGATAATGCGTTCCATTCTTCCGCAAACGCCAGAAACCCCATAAATGCCTTTTACAACAGCACTTGCCGGAGCGCCCATTTCAATCGCGGCAATTGCAGAAAGCATCGTGTTATATACAGTAAACATCCCTGCAACTCTGGATCGGATCAATAAACTGTTTCCTTTGTACCGAAGCTGATATGCAATTCCCTCCGGACGAATCCGCCTGTTTTTCGCCATATATAATCCTGCATGAATTCCTGGGATCCGCCTGCCATATGAATCATCTCCATTGATGACGGCTGTCTCGCAATGTTGAAACAAGGAAGCCTTTGCCTGAAAATAAGATTCTATATCCTTATGATAATCCAAATGCTCCGCAGAAAGGTTTGTAAAAATCCCCATTTCAAAAGACAGAGGATCTATTTTCTTTTGCGCCAGAGAATGGCTGGATACTTCCATCACCACAGCCTGCGCGCCCTGCTCCTTCATGTGCGCAAGAACGCCGTACAAATATCTCGGATCCGGCGTTGTCATCGCTGCCGGCACATCCGGATTTTCAGCACCCTCACATTGAATCTGTTCGCCGGCGAGCCGACATCCCAAAGTCCCGATTGTTCCTGTTCGGAGCCCCGCAGCAGATAAAATGGACGATAAGAATGAAAGAGTAGATGTTTTTCCATTTGTACCCGTTATACCCACAAGACGCAGTGCGGCACCGGGATTTCCGTAAAAATTATTCCAAATTACCGCGGCCGCATGACGTGTATCTTGTACCAGTATACAGGGAACTCCCGAAATATATGTATCACACACGCAGACCGCCGCTCCGCGCAGGATCGCTTCGCCGGCATATCTGTGTCCATCTCTTTTTGTTCCGCGAAGGCAAATAAACAGCCCCCGCTCTTTTACATTTCTGGAATCCGTTGCAGGCTCTGTTATATCCTGCTCCAGCATAGCGCCGCATACGGTATACTTGAGTCCCTCTAATAATTTCGTCAGTTGCATAAAAACCTCCGGAAGATTTATTCTTTCAACTTCCGGAGATTTTCTACATCTGTATTTTTAATCTGTTACACTTAAATCCCGCAGGGAAATTTCCACCACAGTTCCTGCCGGTACCATTGTTCCAGCGGCAACCGTCTGCCCCGCTACTGTGGATTCGTTGCTGTGGGACGCGCCCTTCACGCTGACATTCAGACCTGCGTTGACCAGCATACGGTTCGCCGCCTCCGCAGTTTTTCCAACCACATTCGGTACTTCCACTGTATTTTTCGCTTCCGCATCATCTGTATACAGAATCACGCGCCCGCTATCCTTAGACAAAGTACTGCCTGCTGCCGGCACCTGCCCGGTAACCGTCGTACCTGTTCCAACAACTTCACATTTCAATCCTTTGGCTGCTAAATCGCCGGTAGCCTCTACCGCAGTGGTACCTACATAGTTCTTCACACTGATTTCAATAGATTTCAGTTCGTCCTCCGTATACTGGGGTTCGTATCCCATATAAGGAAGAATGGTAGACAGGAAATTGGATACATACGGCGCAGCAACCACACTGCCGTATACGCTGCCGCCCATAGGCTCATCCACCACAATAATCACTGCGATTTCCGGATCATATGCCGGCGCAAATGCCACGCAGGAACCAATGCGCAGGAAGGTCTGCCCGCTTGCATCCTTCTGGTCGATTTTCTCCGATGTACCCGTTTTAGCGGCAACCTTATATCCCTTTACATATGCATTTTTCGCACCACCGTCCGTCGAAACGCCTTCCTCCAGAATTCCTGCTATGGTATTGCACACTTCTGTGCTGACAACCTGCCGTTTCACCTCTGTTTCGTAGGAACTGACTACCTTTCCGTCGCTGTCTACTACTTCCTTCAGCAAATGAGGCGTGACAAGATATCCGCCGTTTGCCACCGAAGAGATGGCTGTCAATTGCTGGAGAGGTGTAGTTTTATATGTCTGACCAAAGGAATATACAGCCAAAGATACATTGGAAAAATCTGCAAAATTATGGTAATAGGTCGCTACTTCATTGGGAAGGTCTATACCAGTAATATCTCCATATCCAAAATCCAGGAAATATTTATAGAAAGTTTCCCTGCCCAGCCGCAGTGCCACCGTCATAAGCGCCGGGTTACAGGATTGCTGCAAGCTTTTCGCATAAGGCAGCGTACCGTGTCCCGATTTCTTGTGACAGCTGATCGGACGGGAATAGCCTTCAATTTTCATACTGCCGCCGCAGGTAAAGTTCTCCGTAGGATTGGTTACCCCTTCTTCAAACGCCATTGCGGTAGTCATAATTTTAGATGTAGACCCCGGTTCATACAATTCTGTAATCGCCTTATTCTTCCACATAGTATATAACAAATCATAGAATTTGTTTGTTTTTGCCTGTTCGTACAAATCTCCAAAATTTGCGTCGTAATAGTCTTTCGCCGCAGCAGCAAGCTCATCACTGTCATCCTCAAGCTTTTTATTTTCTTCCTTAACTTTTTTTACCGCAAGCTTATATGCATCGTTGTTTCGTTCGTCGCTGGTTTCATATTCGGTAAGCTTTGTCTGAGACCATTCATCCAAAGTAAACGGATCGTTGCAGTCAAAGGAAGGATAGGTTGCCATGCCCAGAATCGCGCCGGTATTCACGTTCATAACGATGCCCGCCGCACGGTTTGCCGCCTGGTTTTCATGCACAGTAGCTTCCAACTGATTTTCCAGTTCATACTGGATATATGTATCTATATTGGTTACCAAATCGTTTCCGTTTTCCGCCGCAACATAGGTTTCATATTCAAAACCCATGTCATTGTTGAGCGCATCCTGTGCAGTCACATATCGACCGCTTGTACCTTCCAGCAGGTTATTGTAATATGCTTCCAAGCCATATGTACCAATACCGTCGCTGTTGGTAAAACCTAAAGTATGGGCAGCCAAATCACCGTAGGGATAGTACCGGATCGCGCCAGCACGCAGATAGATCTGGGAAGTCAAATCATACTCTTCAATAAATTTGCGAACCTTTTCCGCATCCTCTTCGCTGATTTCGTTGGCAATGACTTCATAGCGCCGATTTTTCTTGCCGGTTTTTTCAAGCACCTTGTCATAATCACATCCCAGTGTGTCAGCA
>CANTEM010000037.1 GCA_947652805.1 uncultured Clostridia bacterium
TCGTCAAAGAAGCCTTCTTCCTTCAGATCCTTGATGATATCGTTGATTGCTTCCTGTAATCCGGGGTTATCCTTGTGGATACCGATACCGAACTGTTCGGGAGAGCTTTCGTCAACGAAAATGATCTTGTATGCATCGCTGTTGTTGGCAAGGTGTACGTTTGCAACGGTGCTGTCGCAAACGACCATGTCTACCTCTTCATTTGCAAGCTGCTGGAAGCAGGTGAGAATTTTCTCATTTGCAGCGGGGGTGCATTCAACAGAACCGGTTGTGATCAGTTTATCTACGATCTCGTCGGTGGTTGTGCCTTTCTGGAAAGCGATGGAATGACCATCGATATCGGTCAGGGAATCGGCAGTCAGCTCGCTGTCTGCCCGGACTACAATTGCCTGGTAATTGTCTATGTAGGGCTCGGAGAACAGCATCTGTGCCAGTCTGTCGTCATTGATGGTGTAGCCAGAGATGATTACATCGTAGTTTACGCCAAGATTGTCGGCGATGATATCAAAGCTTGTGTTGATAAACTGGATGTCCAGACCCAGCCGTTTACCCAGCTCATTTGCCAGATCAATGTCGTATCCGATGGGCGTTACATCGTCGTCGGCAAACATTTCAAAAGGCGGGTAACCGATTTCGGAACCGATTGTCAGAGTGCCTTCGTTAAGCAGTGTGTACTTTGCTTCGTCCTGATCCTTGTTGTCGTCGGAATCCTTTTTGCCGCAGGCTGCAAGGCAGAGCAGCATGATGACCGCCATGGTCAGTGCAAGAAGTCTTTTCATGATTTTCCATTACCTTTCAATATAATTATTAACTGTGTTCGTACTTTATTATTTTACCTGTCAAAAGTGAATCTGTCAATATATATTTCTAATTTATTCAAAGTTTAGACAAAATGGAACAAAAAGGGAGGGTGCAATTCGGAGAAGAAAGACTGTTTTATAAAAATGAAAGCAAAGCGTGTAGGCGAAAACTGATTTTCATGCAACAGTCGGCGACAAAAAAAGGACGGCGGGCTCTATATACTATATGCAGACATAACGTGTGAGGGAATCACATATACTGTAGCAGCAAATTACAGGACGGGCATAGCTGGTTCGGGGAGGTGGAAGCACTGGAAACGACCTTATACGCAGATGTTTTATTTGCCATCAATTTCAGTATGGATTTCATATCTCTGTGGGCGGCAGGACTCCTTGGCTGTAAGCCGCGGCGTGCGCTGCGTATGTCTGCCGCCGCCGCATTGGGAGGTGTTTATGCGGTGGTCAGTATTGCAGTGGGCATACATGGTCCCTGGCAATACATATCGGCAGGTGCGGTAAGCTTTTTCATGTGTCTGATCTCCTACGGAAGATGCGGCGGATTACGAGGAATTCTGAAGCAAAGCACGCTGATCTGGGGCTGCGGCGCCCTTCTTGGCGGATTGATGACAGCGGTTTTATCACTGGGACAGGGCGGGGCTGCATATGCCGGTAGCGGTGGCAGCGGCAGCATCTGGATCGGTGCTGCGGCAGCAGCGGTCGGGGCAGTGTATATTACCGTGCGGCTGATCACGGCAAAAAAAGGCGCGTCCACGCTGGCGCTTTCCATTGAATATGGGGGCAATCATATCCGGTTGGACGCATTGTGTGACAGCGGGAACCTGATGCGGGAACCGATTTCGGGGGATCCGGTCATTATGCTGTCGGCGGCGGTCGGGAAAAAGCTGATAGGCAGCGAAAACGTACATGCTCTTTTGGCGTGTGACGCCCAGCGGCTCACGGAGAACAACATCCGGTTTCGGATCATTCCGATCAAAAACAGTTCCGGCGGCGCGCTTTGTACGGCGTTTCGTCCGGACAAGGTGACGGCAGGCTCCGGCAGGCGCACGGCAGAGGTGCAGTGTTATATTGCGCTGTCAGATTGCAATGCAGTATATTTTGGCGGGTTTCCGGCAACGGTACCGGCGTCAATTGCCCTGTAAACAGAAATTTTCATTCCGGCGAAAGGAACAGGTACAAAGCAATGCATGTGGGAAAAACAGTGAAAAGTGTATGGATGCAGCTCAAGCGGATTGCCGCATATCTTGCGGCAGGCAGTCCGGAGGGCAATGAGTTTTATATTAACGGACCGGAGACGCTGCCTGCGCCGCTTTCTCCGGAGGAGGAGGCGCAGGTGATCGCCCAGCTGACACAGGACAGGGGGATGTGCAAGGTGTTGATTGAGCACAATCTGCGGCTTGTCGTATATATTGCAAGAAAGTTTGAAAATACGGGTACCGGTATCGAGGATCTGATTTCCATTGGTACAATCGGGCTGATCAAGGCAATCAACACGTACAAGCCTGATAAAAATATCAAGCTTGCTACCTATGCCTCCCGCTGTATTGAAAATGAAATTCTCATGTATATCCGAAAAAATTCCGGGCACCGGGGAGATGTTTCCATTGATGAACCTCTGAATACAGACTGGGACGGAAATGAACTGCTTCTGTCCGATCTTCTTGGTAGCGATGCGGACAGTATCAGTCAGAATCTGGAAAAGGATGAGGATGAGCGGATTCTGCATGCTGCGGTGGCGGAGCTGGATCAGCGGGAGCGGCTGATTATCAAGCTCCGGTACGGTCTCGGTGGCGGCAGAGAGCGGACACAGAAGGAAGTGGCGGACATGCTGGGGATCTCCCAGTCCTACATATCGCGCCTGGAAAAAAAGATCATATCCCGGCTGCGGGAGGAAATCGGAACGCGAATTTAAAAATATTGCAGTTTTTTGCATAAAGGTATTGACATATTGCAGCTTTAGTGATAAAATTAAAGCTACTGTGAAAAGCCGGAAGCGTTCCGATGTCCCGTGTATGCGGCATAAGACTGTCTTCCGTAAATTTGAGAGAAAGGCATGTACGCGAAATGAAAGCAGGAATTCATCCAGATTACAAGGAAGTAACAATCCGCTGCGCATGTGGCGCTACGGCTGTTACGCGCTCCACCAAGAGCGACGCAAACGGTGAGATCCGTGTTGAAATTTGCTCCAAATGCCATCCCTTCTTTACCGGAAAGCAGAAGTTTGTAGATTCCGGCGGACGGGTTGACAAATTCAAGCGTCGTCTTGAAGCAGCAGGCAAATAAGCAGCATCACCGATTCCGGACGAGGCGGAGCACCGCCTTGTCCGGTTTTTTCGTTGCAGTTAGTATGTATTGATGATGTGAGGCATATATGGAAGAAAAATTACAAGAGAATATAGAGAGCCAGGCGCGCAGGGCAGTGCTTGTATCTATTTATCCCCAGGGCGGAGAGGCGGCTTGTCTTGCTTCTTTGGAGGAACTTGCCCGTCTGTTGGATACGGCAGGGGGAGAATCTATGGGCACAGTGACCCAGATGCGCCCTGCGGCGGACAGCCGCTACGGGATCGGCAGCGGAAAAATACAGGAGCTGTCCGATATCTGCAAAAACACCGGCGCGCAGCTTGCGGTGTTTGATTTTGAACTGACGCCCTCTCAGATCCGGGCGATCGAAGACGAAATGGAAACGGATGTTTCCGTGATAGACCGAAGCATTCTGATTCTGGATATTTTTGCCGGGCGTGCCAGCAGTGCGGAAGGACGCTTGCAGGTAGAACTGGCACAGCTTAAATATACCGCCCCCAGATTGATGGGCAAGGGAAAGGATTTGTCCCGGCTGGGAGGCGGAATCGGGACAAGAGGCCCCGGAGAATCCAAACTGGAAATTGATCGGCGGCGGATGAAAACCAGAGTGCTGCATTTGGAAGAAGAACTGCGCCGGGTGGAGAAAAACCGAAACACGATCCGCAGCGCACGGGAGCGATCCGGCATCTGTAAATGCGCCATTGTGGGATACACCAACGCAGGAAAATCTACTTTGATGAATGCGCTGACCGATGCGGGCATTTTTGCTGAGGATAAGTTGTTTGCAACATTGGATCCCACTACCCGGCAGTTTATGCTGCCTGGGGGCACAAAGATCCTTTTGACAGATACCGTAGGATTTATCCGGAATCTGCCGCACCACCTGATCAAAGCCTTTAAAAGCACCTTGGATGAGGCGGTTTGGGCAGATGTTCTTATGATCGTATGTGATGCATCCGATGAGGATTTTGCAGCACATCTTGAGGTTACGGAAAAGCTGCTGGAGGAGCTTGGTGCGGCAGGCAAGCCCACTTTATATGTATTCAATAAATGCGACTCTCTGGAAAATGAGGACAAGCTTGCAGAAATGCGGCGCACCGCAGGAGACGCCAACGGCGCCTTTGCATTCGTGTCTGCTAAGACGGGGGAGGGATTGGACGATTTATCCCAGAAGCTGGAACAGCTTGCCAATCAGGACAGAAAAGAAATGCATCTGCTTCTGCCGGCAAGTGCGGGGGATAAACTCAGCGAACTATACGGAGCAGGGGAAAACGTGCAGGTGGAATACCGGGACGACGGAATATATGTGACTCTGCTTGGAGATAAAAAATTGCAGGGGCGTTTTGCAGATTACGAGGTGTAGAAATGGGGCAGGGAAAAAAGCGCATCACCCTTGCCGGTGCGGCTGAAACGGAGATGGAAGAAAAACGGTCCCGTTTCATCGGATACGCCGCACCGGTGCAGGATGAAAAAATGGCGCAGAAACTGATTGCCCGGCGCAGGGCAATGTTTAAGGATGCGACTCACAATGTTTGGGCGTATTATATTGACGGCGGTACCCATGCCCGGTATTCTGATGACGGGGAACCTCAGGGTACAGCGGGTATTCCCGTGCTGAACGTGCTGAAAATGTCCGGCGCGACAGATTTGTGCGTGGTAGTCACCCGGTATTTCGGCGGTACGCTCCTTGGAGCCGGCGGACTGGTACGGGCGTATTCTGCTGCTGCAAAGCAGGCGTTGGATGCGGCAGGCTTTGCATCCATGGAAGAATTTTCTGTTTTGAAAATTTGCTGCGGGTACAGTGAATATCAAAAAATTAGCATGCAGCTTACAGGGCTTGGCGCTGTGCAGGACGATGCCCAGTTCGGCAGCGAAGTGGAAATCACAGCAGCAATCGAAACGGATCGGGTGTCACAAATAGAGGAAATGGTACGCGAGGTGAGCGCGGGTCGGGGAAGCGTCTCATTGCTGCGTACAGAAGAACGGGCGTCACAGGGTACCCCGGTAGAATAACATCATTTGTAAACATTCTGTGTATGGGCGGTCGAAAAAAGTAAAAAAGCAAATTTGTGCGTATATTATAAGTAGAATTAAATTCTGATCCTGTGTTTATTCGATTGCCGCATTGTTGCGGCAGGAATGGAGCAGCATATGACAGTAGCAGATTTGTTTTGCGAGAGGGAAAAACAAAATTTATCTCCTTATGCATTTTTGACCTGCAATACCCGGGGCAGAGAGCACCCGTATACTCCGTGTCAGAACCGGACGGAATTTCAGCGTGACAGAGACCGGATCATTCACTCCAAAGCGTTCCGCCGTCTGATGCACAAAACCCAGGTTTTTTTGTTTCCAGTGGACGATCACTACCGCACCCGACTGACCCACACACTGGAGGTCACCCAGATTGCGCGGATCATATGCCGCGCCCTGATGCTGAACGAGGATTTGTGCGAGGCGGGGGCGCTGGGACATGATTTGGGACACACTCCTTTCGGACATGCCGGGGAAATTGTGATGCAGGCATGTTTTGATAAAGAATTTACCCATTATAAGCAGAGCTTGCGGGTGGTGGAAAAGCTGGAGAAGGACGGCAGGGGACTCAATCTCACCTGGGAAGTGCGTGACGGGATTTTGAATCATTCCGGCGACTGTCAGGCTGCCACACTGGAAGGGAGAATTCTGAAATTCGCCGACCGCATCGCTTATATCAACCACGATATTGATGATGCATGCCGGGCTGGGATTTTGTCTCTGGACGATATACCGACCGCTATTTTGGATGTGCTGGGGCGCAGACACGGCGAGCGGATCAATACAATGGTTACCGCGGTGATCGAGGCAAGTCATGACAAGCCTGAAATATCCATAACGCCTGTTGTGGGCAAGGCAATGAACGATTTGCGTAGTTTTCTCTTTGACGCTGTGTACCGTAATCCGGTTGCCAAGGGAGAAGAATCCAAGGCGCAGACCATGCTGGAAGAATTGTTCCATTATTTTGTGAAAAATCCGGATAAAATGTCTCCGTTCTATTTTGAAAATACAAAACATGAACCGGTGGAGCGGTGTGTATGCGATTATATTTCCAGCATGACAGACCGGTTCGCCATTGATACATATAAGAAAATATTTATTCCCGCCGTATGGCAGACGCCGGATTATTGATTTCTGGAATACGGAAGGGCGATCACGCATAAACCAATTTCGCAGGGGTGCAGAAAGGAATCGGGACAGATGATACCGGCAGGTGTAATAGAAGACTTAAAATATAGAAACAGTATCGAAGATGTGATCGGTTCCTATATACCGCTGAAGCGCGCAGGCTCCAATTTAAAAGCCTGCTGCCCCTTTCACAGTGAAAAAACGCCGTCCTTTACCGTTTATACCGGAGAGGATGGGCACTTTTTCTGTTATGGCTGCGGTGCAGGCGGAGATGTGGTCAGCTTCATCATGCGCATGGAAAATCTGGATTATGTTCCGGCGCTGCGCTTTTTGGCGGATCGCTGTGGGATGACGCTTCCAGAGGATGATGTAAAGCCCGGCGGCGTGACCCGCACCCGGGTACTGGAGATGAATCTGACGGCGGCAAAATTTTTCCGCAGTCAGTTATCCCAGCCGACCGGTGAGGCGGGCAGGGCATATCTGGAAACCCGGCAGCTTTCCGGAAGTATTGTCAAACGGTTCGGACTTGGATATGCGCCGGACAGCTTCTCTGCTTTGCGGGATCATTTGCGCAGTGCAGGATTTACAGAAGAGGAAATGACAGAAGGGTATCTGTGTCAGCGCAGCCGAAAGAATGAAAAAAGCATTTATGACTGCTTCCGCGGGCGGATTATGTTTCCCATAATAGATGTTGCGGGCAATGTGATTGCGTTCGGCGGCAGAGTGCTGGGAGACGGGCAGCCGAAATATCTGAACTCTGCGGATACGCCGGCATTTAAAAAAAGCAAAAATCTTTTCGCCTTGAATTATGCAAAAAATCACGCTTCCGATGGATTGATTCTGTGCGAGGGATATATGGATGTCATTGCACTCCATGCCGCAGGATTTCAGAATGCCGTGGCGACCCTGGGAACGGCAATCACACCGGAGCAAGCCCGGCTTATGAAAAAGTATACGGATAAGGTCGTGATTTCCTACGACAGTGATGAAGCCGGACAGCGCGCCGCAGATAAGGCGCTCCGCCTTTTGGATGCGGCGGGAGTGAACGCCCGGGTGCTGAGCATCCCCGGCGCTAAGGATCCGGATGAATATATCAAACGATTTGGCGCGGAGAGCTTTTCCAGAGTTTTATCCGGTAGCAAAGCGCCGTTTGATTATAAAATTGAAAAAACGCTGCAAAAATTTGATATCACTAAGCCGGAAGAAAAGGTGCGGGCTGTTCGCTCTCTTTGCGAGGCGATTGCGGCGATTCCCTCTTGGATAGAGCAGGATATATATGCCCAGCGAACTGCTCATACATTGGAAATGGATGAAAAAAGTATAAAAATGGAAATTGAGCGCATCCTAAAGAGGAAGGCTGCGGCTTATAAAAAGGAACGGCGGGAGCAGATCCTTCGCGAAACCTCGGGCAGCTCTGACCGGATCAACCCGGATAAGATGAAAGAGCGCACCTCCAATTCTCTGGAGCAGATGGTACTGGGAATGATGCTGGCTTTCCCGGAGTATATTGAAAAGGTGTGCCGGAAACAGCTTTTGACAGCGGATGATTTTTATACAGGATTCAATAAGAAGCTGTTTTCAACGATTACGGAGTGTTATCAGTCAGGCGGATTTGATGCAGCAATGCTGTCGCAGTTTTTCAGTCAGGACGAGGTTTCAAAGGCTGCAAAATATGCGTCTGACAGGCGGAAATTATCCGATAACGGAAATGCGGTTTTTATGGATGCGGTGACAAAGCTGCATGAGGAAGCAGTGCGTATCCGTGAAAAGACAGCCGGCGGAGAAGACGATTTGGCAACGCTGATCGAACGCCGGCGCAGGGAACAGGAATAATATATTTACATAATTTGGAGGACAGCGTGATAAATGGAGCGGTCTCTCTCCAAATATACTTTATTTCACGCGTTATTTGTATCGGAAGATGCAAATGCAAAGAAAGGCATGGTTAAAAAAATGGAGCAGGAAAAGAAACCGTTGGACATTAAGGAACTGATTGAAAAAGGCAAAGCGAAAGGTTCTTTGTCCAATTCCGATATTATGGAGGCAATTGAATTTGCCGACTGTGATATCGATCAGATCGAGCGGATTTACGATCAACTGGAAGCAAGCGGAATTGAAGTGATCAGCTATGAAAATCCGGCAGAATTTGAAGAGATTGAAACGGAAGTCGGTCAGAATGAAAGCGCCGAGGATATGGAGAAAATGCTCCAGCAGGAAGGGCTTACGATTGACGACCCGGTGCGGATGTATTTGAAGGAAATCGGCAAGGTTCCCCTGCTTGATGCGGAGCAGGAACTGGAGGTTGCCGAAAAAATGGCGCAGGGGGATCCCCAGGCAAAACAAATGCTGATTGAAGCCAACCTGCGGCTTGTGGTCAGTATCGCAAAGCGGTATGTAGGAAAAGGGATGTTCTTCCTGGATCTGATTCAGGAAGGAAATCTGGGGCTGATGAAGGCGGTGGAGAAATTTGACTATACCAAAGGGTATAAGTTCTCCACATATGCAACATGGTGGATTCGTCAGGCGATTACCCGTGCGATTGCGGATCAGGCACGTACAATCCGGATTCCTGTTCATATGGTAGAGACGATTCATAAGGTATCCCGGTATCAGCGGCAGCTGTTGCAGGAGCTGGGACATGAAGCTTCCGCAGACGAGGTAGCGGAAAAAATCGGCATGTCTCCTGATAAAGTGCGGGAGATTATGAAGATTGCCCAGGATCCTGTATCCCTAGAAACACCGATCGGCGAGGAAGAGGATAGCCACTTAGGCGATTTTATACAGGATGACAATGTG
>CANTEM010000038.1 GCA_947652805.1 uncultured Clostridia bacterium
CGTAGCAGAAATATCATCGCCACGCTTATCCAATACTCTCAGCACCTTGTCATCACACAGTTTACGTTTGCTCTGGATGTGAGCACATCCAACATAACGAGAAATTGATCAAATACATCCGTATCATCGCCGCAAATTTTCAACGCAGAATCTATATAAAGATCAGTCACATCGTGATTGCTTGCCAGAATACCGGCTATAAATCCATAAAGTGCATTTGCATCTTCCACACCGTAATATTCTGTATCAATCAGTCTGCATTGATATTTCACATCGAATTTCAGCTTATCGCCTTTTTCAATACAAACCACAGCGCCCTGAGACGACTTCAAAGAAGTATTTACCATATCAATCAACTGTTTTGTTTTGCCAGTGCCCTTCACTCCAACGATCACTTTCAGCATAGCCATTCCTCCGTGATTATAACAGAATAAGTACCAAACAGATGTTATTCATCTGTACACCTGTATTATACCGTAAATAAACAAAAAATGCAAGTGAAAATCAAAGGTTTTTGTGAAGTTTCTCAAAAAGAACTGTAAATGATTGCTATAAACGTTAAATTTATTTCATTTGCTGCTCCAGAAGCGTGCGCAGTGCATCCAAAGACGGATCCGGTTTGCCCAAAAGCGCAAACATATTGGATTTGTACGCCTCTACTCCGGGCTGGTTAAAGGGATTTACACCCAAAGTATATCCCGACACACCACAAGCCAGTTCAAAGAAATATACCAGATAACCGAAGCTGTATGCGCTTCTGTCGGGGATTTCCAGAACGATATTGGGCACGCCGCCGTCAGAATGGGCGCACAAAGTAGCTTCCATTGCGCAGCGATTGATCTCATGCAGATCCTTGCCGGACAGGAAGTTCATTCCGTCTGCATCTTCCAGATCCATAGGAACAGGCACCTTATCGTTGGATGCATGCACATCCAGAACTGTCTCAAAAATATTGCGCATTCCCTGCTGGATCATCTGCCCCATGGAATGCAGGTCTGTGGAGAAAATGACAGACGCCGGGAAAAGTCCTTTTGCATCCTTGCCTTCCGACTCGCCGAACAGCTGCTTCCACCACTCGCCCACCATTTGCAGGCTGGGCTCATATGCAGCCAAAATTTCCGTCACCTTACCCGCACGGTACAGTATATTCCGATATGCCGCATATTTCAGGCAGTCGTTCTCTTCAAATTTTGCAGTGGTATATGCGCGCATTGCATCTGCCGCGCCCCGCAGCATATCGTCCGTGTTGATGCCGCAGACTGCGATCGGCAAAAGCCCCACAGCAGTAAGCACGGAATATCTTCCGCCGATATCATCGGGAATTACAAAGGTTTCATAGCCCTTGCTGTCCGCAAACTCCTTCAGCTTGCCTCTTTTTTTATCTGTTGTAACAAAGATACGTTCTCTGGCTTCCTTCTCACCGTATTTCTTTTCCAAAAGCTCCCGGAAAATACGGAATGCCACCGCGGGTTCCGTGGTTGTGCCGGATTTGGATACCACGTTCACGCAGATATCCTTGCCCTCACAAAGACGCAGCGTATCTGCAAGTGCAGAAGCGGAAATGCTGTTGCCTGCAAAATAAACCTCCGGCACATCCCCGTGGAGACTGTTGTAATAGTTACCCCGTACAAATTCGATCGCGGCGCGTGCGCCCAAGTAGGAGCCACCAATGCCAATTACAATCAGCACATCGCAGCTTTTTCTGATTTTTTCCGCTGCCGCCTGAATACGTGCGTACTCTTCTTTGTCATAATCCACAGGGCGGCGAATCCACCCTAAAAAGTCAGCGCCCAATCCGCTGCCCTGCTGCAGTGTTTCCAGTGCCAGTTCCACCTGAGGACGGATTCCCTCCATTTCCTCCGCCGAAACATAGCGACGAATGAATTTATCATTCAGTCTGATAGACATACTTTACTTCCTCCGTCATAATATACTTCTACTATATATAATACAGTAATTCGACAGAGATTGCAAGATTGTCCGACTTAAAATTTTAATACAGGCAAAACTTTTTTAACATCTTCACAAGGATTCCACCGTACCCGATCTTCTTCACCGTCTGTGCAGCCAGTATATTTGCTTCGCCCAGCTCCTCGCCCTCGCAAACATACTTCACTTTTCCGATTACATCTCCTTCCCGTACCGGCGCATTGACAGATTCATCCAGCTGCGTCTGCATTTCCACTTTTTTCTCTTTTCCCTTTGGAAGCAGTACGGAAAATCCCTCTCTTGTCAGTGGAATTGCCGATTCCATTCCGCCTACCACGCTGATCTCTCCGGCGTCGCCGCCTTCGTCTGTAAAGACCGTATAATTGGCAAAGCCCCAGTCCAGCAATTGGGTCGCCGCCGCGTTCCGGATGTCTCTGGTTTCACTGCCCATGATTACAGCAATCAGATGCATTCCATCCCGGCAGGCAGTCGCGCTGATGCAAAAGCCCGCTTTGGAGGTGGAACCGGTTTTCAGTCCTGTAGCACCGCTGTAAAACCGGATCAGCCGGTTTGTGTTGGACAAACCGAACGCCCCGTCCCGAATAGTATCCATCCAAATGGAGCTGTACTGCAAAATTGCAGGATGCTTTGTAATCAGCTCACGGGATACAAGAGCAATATCCAATGCGCTGAGGGTGTGATTCACCGCATCGTCATCCAATCCGGTTACATTTTCAAAATGAGTGCTTTCCATACCAAGCTCCGCAGCACGCTCGTTCATCCGGTTGACAAACGCCTCTTCACTGCCGCCAACCTTTTCCGCCAGTGCCACCGCAGCATCGTTTGCAGAAGCGATTACAACGCTTTTCAGCAGATCCTCCACGATCATCTCTTCAAAGGGTTCCAGATACACCTGAGAACCGCCCATAGAAGCGGCATATTCACTGACGCTTACCTTCTCCTGGAGAGACAGGTTTCCCTCGTCAATCGCTTCCATAATAAGAAGCAGCGTCATCACCTTTGTAACGGATGCCGGCGGCAGTGCGTCATTCGCATTTTTCGCATACAACACCGTGCCCGTATGCGCATCCATCAGCACCGCGCTTTTCGCATCCACATCAAAGGGTTTGATATCCTCCTGCGCCGCCTGTGGTGCAACGGTCAGCACAGGCAGGATCAGCAAAAGTGCCATACATACAGAAATCCACTTTTTCATACAATCACCATGCCTTTCTTTCTCTGGATAAATATATGCAAAAGCAGGATGCGAATATGCCTTTTCCGGGTGAAAGGCTCCGCTCATCCTCCGCCTTGACATCCGCGGTAATTTATAGTACAATAATTAAGTGTATCCCGGAAAAACCGGTTTACAATACCTTATTTATAATTACGTAATCAATAACAGAGCTGTCGTCCGACAGCGGAACGGAGTTTTTATGACGGATGAAATAAAAGAAACATTAAAGGGTGCAACGGTAAAAGGCAAATTCCTGATGTACAAGGAACGTCCTCTGGTGCGCGAAGGCAACACCATCCTGTACGGCAATATGGACGATGAATATATTCTTCAATTGATTATTATGAATGAAAAGGAAGCCGGCGGAAAAAATGTGCCGGATAAAATCATCATTCAGATTATGAAAACGGATCCTGCATTGTCCGACGGTGACAGAATTGTAAAGCAGGAGCTGCGCAGCGGTCTGTACGAAGCCTTTGAACTGGGCATGATCTGGTTGGAACGCCTGATCGGCGAATAACGGTGATTCCCTTGAAAATAAGAAATATATTTCTGCTATTTCTCACAGTTGCTGTTCTGATGCTTCCCGCCTGTAAAAAGGTGGAGCAGTCGGAAGATACTACTGCCGACACAACAGAAGAAACAACAGAACCAGAGCCCGCGAGCGATGCGCCCGCATATACCCATCCTCTCACCGGGCTTGCCTGTGAAAAAGATCTGTCCTACACGCGCCCCGTTTCCATTATGATCAACAATATCAAAGCATCCCTTCCCCAAGAGGGTATCGCCCAGGCGGATATCCTGTATGAATGTCTGGCAGAGGGTGGCATCACCCGGCTAATGGCTATTATCACCGATTACAGTGCCGTCACCCAAATTGGATCTGTGCGCAGTGCAAGAGACTATTATATTGATTTTGCCAACGGATACGACTGTATTTTCTTCCACGCAGGAGGAAGCACCTACGCCTACGATACAATGGCTGCACGCAATACCGATCACGTAGACGGCGTAAACGGTCCGGCGCATCTCTATTCCGGAACAGGCACGTTTATCCGGGATCCCGAACGATTGAAAAAGTACAGTTCGGAGCATACTTTGATGATTCAAAACGGTGCGGGCATACAGAGTGCCATTGACTATTATAAATTCCGCACGGAAATAAACAAAGATTATGCAGCCCCGATGCTGTTTGCCCCATGGGGTGATACCGTTTCAGGAGAAAAAGACGCGGCAGAAGTTTCCGTGGTACTGTCCAATTATCAGAAGGTAAAGTATACATATGATGCGGACAGGGGCGTTTATCTCCGGTTCCAGTATGACGGCATGCCCCACGTGGACAGCACCACCGGAGAGCAGCTGTCCTTCACCAATGTCCTGCTTCTGTCCGCAGACTGCGGCAATATCGCCGGAGACGACAAAGGACGTATCTGGATGGAAACCACCGGAAGCAGCAGCGGCTGGTATATTACAGGCGGCACATGCACTCCTATCACATGGAAAAAAGAGACCTTTGACAGTGTAATACAATATTATAATGCAGACGGAAGTGAAGTGGCGTTCAACCGCGGTAAAACAATGATCAATATTGTTCCTGCTTATAATATGGATACCGTTGCTTTTCAGTAAATACAACAAGAGGGAGCAAACAAGGAATATCCTTGTTTGCTCCCTCTTGTTATCGACTGCGGTACGCCCTGCGGAATTCCTGGGGAGATGTTTGATAGATTTTATGAAACATCTTATTAAAATAAAAAGGGTCGGACACACCCACAGATCTTGCAATTTTAGCTATGGTTTCATTGGATGATTTCAGCCGCTCTGCTGCTAGTGAAACCCTGTATCGGTTCAAATAAGCAATGGGCGATATACCGTAATTCTTTTTAAATAAGGAATACAAACCGGACTGGGACATATGTGCTTGCTGTGCCAGCGCCGCAACACTGATTGGAAGCGGATAATTCTCTTCAATATACTTGATTACAGGCTTCAGCGCCCTGTAGCACTGGTCCTTTTTCGGTTTTGCATCCGCAAGCAGCATCTCCAGAATCTGATAGCAACAAATATACTGCCTGAAAATATCATCAGAAGCAAATAACGCATCAAACAATACATCCAACTTCCCTGTCATGACGGGCAGCAGAGGAAATTCATATAAATCCTCCAGGGCGTATGTGTTGTTCACCAGAACATCCAAAAAAATCCACCGACAGCGCATACGTCCCCCGTCAGGATCGGCATGGTGCACAATGGTTTGCTGCATACCGGAGGGTGCGACAAAAAAGCCCCCGCAGCCCGTTGATTTTAAAGACTGATTTCCAAGGGCAATGTCATAACTTCCCTCCTGTGCCTGTACAACGGACAGCCACGGCAGAATCTTTACATGCTGTACGCCGTCCATATCCGCTGCATCCAGCGCATCTTTTCTGAAATAGCGTATATCAATTTTTTCAAGCTTCATTTGTATCACCCGTGTAGTATTATACAGGTATTTATACAAAAATCAATGGATATTTATATTTTTATCCAGTATAATTGCATTGAGGTGAGAAACATGCTGTTTGAATGTGCAAACGGGCTTACGCGACCGGTGCGCCTTAGCGAGAATACCCGTCGGTTTGCCTATGATTCCCTGCATTACCGCTACGGTCTGGATACCCGCAAAACACAGGCGGTATCTCTGGATCATCTGACAAATTATGAAACAATGACACTCCTTGCCCGTTACAATGCCGCCATTGCCGAAATCGCTGCCGGAGCCCCCATCCGTATCTGTGAAGGCGAGCGGCTGAGCGGCGCGGCAACCCTGGGGCTTGCCATACATCATTGCGTGCCAGCAACGTATAAAGGTGAACCCTTTTGCGGAGGCATCAGTCATTTGACCGTTCACTTTGAAACAGTGCTGCACATCGGTCTGAACGGCATCCGCCGCAATGCGGAAGCAGCATTGCAGAAGTACAAAAACACAGACCGGGAACCGTTCATCCGCAGCTGTCTGCACTGTCTCGACTGCTTTGCCCTGTGGCACAGTCGGTATCTGGATGCATTGAAGGATCGACCGGAATACAGCGGCAATTATAAGTGTCTGCAAACCGTGCCTATGGAGCCACCGGAAAGTTTTTATGAAGCAGTACAAAGCCTTTGGATTACCTTTGCATTTTTGCGTCTTTGCGGCAACTGGCCCGGAATCGGCAGGATCGACTGGCTGCTGGGCGACTATCTGGAACGGGATCTGCATGCCGGTACGATTACCTTGGATGAAGCACGGGAGATTCTGGCACATTTCTTTATCAAAGGCTGTGAATGGGTCAGCGGCGGCGACTACGGTAGCGGAGACGCCCAGCACTATCAGAATATCCTGCTGGCAGGTATCGATAAAAACGGAAATGAAGTGACCAATACAGTCACGTATTTGGTGCTGGATATTTTAGAAGAGCTTGGGATCGGTGATTTTCCCACCACGGTACGCCTGAACCGCCATACCGATGCACGGCTACTGCGCCGCGTTGCAGAGGTTATGCGATATGGCGGCGGAATTTTGGCAGTATACAACGAAGATTTGATTATTGAAGCTTTAACCGATTATGGGTATCCCCTCCATGAAGCACGCCAATTTGCAAACGACGGCTGCTGGGAAGTACAAATCCCCGGAAAAACCTTTTTTACCTATATGCCCTTTGACTCGTTGGCTGTTTTACAGCAGAAAACCCTGCAACGGTATGAGAATGTGTTGGATTATCCCAGCTTTGACACACTTTATCAGCAATTTATCCTTGATTTACAGAACTGCTTAGAGGAGATTTTCCTGCAAATGCAGGATACATTTGAAAGCGGTGTCTATTCTGACGGGCAATGGGTTTGGCGGCCGCAAATACCCTGCACCGTTGTGTCGCTGTTTGAAGAAGGCTGCATCGAAAAGAGCTTATCCTATTTGGAAGGCGGTCCCATATACAATATTACCTCTCCCCATATCGGTGGCCTTGCCGATACCGCCAACAGCCTGTTTGCCATCAAAAAGACTGTGTATGATGAAAAAAAGCTGACTCTGAACGAACTGCTGACCGTTTTAAAAAACAACTGGGAAGGCGCCGAGTCCCTGCGTCAGTATGTTTTAAACCGCTATTCCTACTTTGGAAACGACTCTGATGAAGTCGATGCATTGACCGCTCATATACTGGAGGATTTCACCGGAATGTGCAGGAAGCTGGATCACCGGTGCGGGTACCGGTTCCCCGCAGGCGTAAGCACATTCGGACGGCAGCTGGAATGGGCGCCCCACCGTTTGGCGTCCCCCCACGGTAAAAAGCAGGGCGACATATTGGCAGCAAACTGTTCCCCTACACCGGGAACAGACCAGGAAGGCGCCACCGCAATCATCCGTTCCTACTGTAAGCTGCCGCTGAAGCAAACAGTGACCGGCGCAGCGCTGGATCTGAAGCTGCTGCCCTCCTGCGTTCGCGGCGAGGATGGCATTAAAGCGCTGATTGCGCTGATGCGAGGATTTACCGCATTAGGCGGCTATTTCATGCAACCGGACATTGTGAACGCAGAGGTTTTAAAGGAAGCGCAGAAGCATCCGGAAAATTATAAAACGCTCTCTGTGCGTGTTTCTGGCTGGAATGCCCGGTTTATTACATTAAATGAAGCATGGCAAAATATGATTATCGAGCAAAACGAACAGTAAGGAAGTGGGACCATGTTCATAACCGAAATACAACGCTTTTGCATGCATGACGGTCCCGGACTGCGCACCGTAGTTTTTCTGAAGGGCTGTCCGTTACACTGTGCCTGGTGCCATAATCCGGAAACACAAAGCCCGCTGCCGCAGCTGCTGTTTGACCGCAAAAAATGCATTGTTTGCCGTGCCTGCGAAGCCTGCCCCAATCAGGCGCATAATTTCAGAACGCAGCACAGCATGGACTTTACCCGCTGTACAGGCTGCGGGAAATGTGCGCGTCTCTGTCCCACCAGCGCATTGGTTCTTTGCGGCAAAGCTTATTCCACTGAAGAAGTATTGGAAACCGTTGAAAAAGACCGGGCATTTTACGGAACTGCCGGCGGCGTAACCCTTTCCGGAGGGGAACCCTTTGCCCAGCCGGGGGAGGCGGTCGCCCTGTTGGAAGCCTGCAAAGCCCATGGTTTACATACCGCAGCGGAAACCTGCGGATATTTTCCCCAGGGACTTTTGCCGGACATTATCCCAATTACAGATCTTTTTCTATGGGACATCAAACTGACCGATCCTGCTGTCCATAAAAAATATACCGGCGTTTCCAATGAAAAAATCCTGCAAAATCTTCAGCTTGCGGATCAGTTGGGAGCGCGAACGCGGCTGCGCTGCATTTTGGTAAACGGTGTAAATGCAAATCCCGCTCACTATGATGCTGTTACTGAAATTGCCCTATCATTGCAGCACTGTGAGGGAGTAGAATGGATTCCCTATCATGCTTACGGTGGTACAAAAGCTACTTTGCTTGGAAAACAGGATAGCGGTAAAACCGATTGGATTCCTTCCAATGAAACATTTGCGTTTGCCTGTCAGTATTTGCTCGAAAAAGGACTTCATATATTTAATTGATTTTCAATCACAAGCTCTGCATAAAGCCCG
>CANTEM010000039.1 GCA_947652805.1 uncultured Clostridia bacterium
GCGGATATTATAGACAAGCTGGTGTGGACTGATAATTACGGGACATTTCACGGAATCCGGGATGTGGCGTCTGCTGCGGAGGATGGCAATATTGAAGCGATATCTGCGAGCACCCAGGGGATTTCTTTTGTTCCGGTAGATCGTATGGGCGCCCCTCTCTGCAATGCTGTCAGTTGGCTAGACATGCGGGCGCAGGATATGGCGGATCTGCTGCAAAACGCTTTCGGGAAAAGCACTATTTATGAAAAAACCGGCATAGAATGTGAGGCGGATTATTCTCTTCCAAAGCTTATGTGGCTTGTGAAAAACGAGCCGGAAATATATGCCAGTGCAGATAAAATCCTGTTTCCTCTGGATTTTTTGAATTTGAAACTGTGCGGCAGAGCCGTATGTGATTATACGATAGCAGGCGGTACGATGCTGTATAATATCCGCGAAAAGCAGTGGGATAAACAGCTGCTGGACTTTGCGGGCATTGATCCGGATAAACTCCCGAAGGTTGCCTGTATGGGAACGCCCCTCGGAGCGCTCCTGCCTGATGTAGCGGAGTATTGCGGCGTTCGCCCGGAATGTAAAGTGATTCTCGGGGGTCAGGATCAGAAGCTTGCTGCGATCGGCGCCGGCATTCGTCCGGATGTGTGCACCGTATCTTTTGGAACGGCGACGGCAATTTCCAAGCTAAACAACGGCGTGTCCAACTTTGTTGAAAAGACCACGCTCTTTCCGTTTGAAGAAGATACATATATATCGGAAATTCCCCTTTCCACAACCGGCGCGGCTTTGCGCTGGCTTGTGAAAACCATGTGCCCGGATAAATCTTATAGGGAAATAGATCAGCTGGCGTTGCTGTCCGCACCGGGCGCAGGCGGCGTTACCTTTGAAACGGATCTGACTGTGGGCGGCAGGCTTTCCGGACTGATGCTGTCCACTACTTTATCGGATATCATTTATGCCCTGTTTGAAGGGGTGTCGCGGGATATCAGCAATGCTGTTGCCCGTCTTGGCGGTGCAGAGGAGCTGCTCGTGTTCGGCGGGGGCGCAAAAAGTGATATCTGGTGTGAAATTCTTTCCCGGATTTGCCGAACGCCGGTTTCGATTTTAGAAACGCCGGAAACGGCGGCGCTGGGGGCGGCAGTACTTGCTTCCGGAAGAAAGGTGCCTCCGGCGAGGGTAAAAAAGCAAATTCACTGTGTGGGCTAAGCACAGATTAATTTGAATATAATTTTTATTTTAAGGAGAATCACATGTTTAATTTTGAACCGGCTCCGTATGTGCCGTACAGAAACAAAGAAATTTTGGAAAAATGCCGTAATATCAAGCGTGAAGATATGGAAAAACACCCGAATCCCAATTTCCGGATTCATGTTGTGCCCGATGTAGGCGGAATATGGGTGGGAGATATGGTAGCAAGAATGGTGCGCTCCGATCTGCTAGATGAAAAACTGGTTATGATTTGCCCCAATCCATGTCCGCTGACCTACCTGGCTGTTGCGGAAGCAGTCAACCGGCTGAATGTAAACTGCCGCAATGTACATATCTTTTGTATGGATGAATGGGCGGATCAGGACGGAAATATTGCGCCACTGGATTATCCCGCAGGCTTTGCACACAGCAACATGAAGTATTTTTACGGTAAGATCCGGGAAGATCTGCGTATGCCATTGGAACAGTTCCACTACTTTACAAATGAAAATATCAACGACTATTCCAAGATGATCAGCGATTGTGGAGACGGCGGCGCAGATGTTTGCTATTCCGGTCCTGGCTGGACAGGACACATCGCTTTTATCGACCCCTGTACTCCTGAATTCGGATGTCCTCCCATTAAGGAATATCTGAATATGGAAGCAAGAATTGTAACGCTTCATCCCATGACAATTTTGCAGAATTCTCTCCACGGCTGTTTCGGCTGCTCCGGTGATATTGCCAATGTGCCGCCCAAAGCTGCAACGATCGGTCCTCTGGATGTGAAAAATTCCAAAAACCGTTTGGAAATGCATGATCTGACTACAATGGGAACCATGTCCTCCTGGCTGCGGATGACCTCCCGTTTGGTGCTTTACGGGGAAGTAACGCCGCTGGTACCTTCCTCTATGCTCCAGCTTATGGATACGGACGTATACGTTTCCGAAGCAATCGCACAGCCTTTTGAATGCTGGGAAACTGTCGGATATTGATTTAACAATGAAAGAAACATATACCTTATACGGAACGGTTGTCACAGGTGGCCGCATCGTTGAAAACGGTGCAGTCGCTGTGGAAAACGGAACGATTTTATATGCCGGGGCAAGGGAGCAGGCTCCTGTAACCGGCGAGGTGGAGGATCTGACTGGATTGTACATTCTTCCTGGGTTTATTGATATTCACTGCCACGCCGGCGGGGAGGTTTGGTGCTATGAGGATCCCCGCGCTGTGGCTGCGTATCAGCTACAGCACGGCACAACAGGGCTTTGCTGTACTTTATATAGGGACCTTGGAATAAACGGCATTTTGACAGCACAGGAAAGAATTAAAGCTGCAATGCAGGATTCGCCCAGTATTTTGGGCGTTCATCTGGAAGGACCGTATCTCAATCCCAAGTATGGAGCCAAGCCTTCCGAAGACCCGATTACTGCCGATCCAAAGGAGTATATGCCTCTTTTGGAAACGGGCATTGTCCGGCACGTAACCTTTGCTCCTGAAGTGGAGGGGACAGACCGGTTCCTTGCAGATCTTCTCCGTCATGGAATCGTAGGTTCGATCGGACACAGCGAGGCTTCTCCCGAGGCAGTGCGCCGTGCGGCGGATGGGGGCGCCCAGTGTGTGACCCATTTGTTTGACGCTACCGGTGCCAGTATTTCCCCCACCAGGTGGGACGGTACCATTGAAACAGATTTTAATGCTGCTGCGCTTCTCTGCGATGATTTATACTATGAGATTATTTGCGATTCCAGGGGTGTGCATGTCCGCAGGGAACTATTGCAGCTTACGAAAAAGCTGGTAGGCGCATCCCGCATCATCGGAATTACCGATGCGTGCGGCGGTCCCGGAGGGGACGGCGATGTGAACTTTGAGGACGGAGAACTGAACGGCAGCAAGCTGACTATGGATCAGGTTGCGAAAAATTTCTATGCTGCCGGATTTTCTCTTCCGGAAATTGCAATGGTAACGGCAGGAAATGCTGCAAAATTGCTTGGAATATACGGTGAGACAGGGTCTCTTGAGCGGGGAAAACGGGCGGATATCGTAGCGCTTGAGGGGGACTTTACCGTAAAGCGCGTCTATAAGGCGTAAAAGAAAAGATAATGATACAGAACGGCTGAACGCCGGGGAAAGGAATGATTTTTTGATGCTGAAAGCAGGTACCTCACTGATTGATATTTCTCCGAAACCGGGGATCCCAATGGCGGGATATCCCCACTGTCCGCGCCCGAATATCGGAATACATGATCCCCTTTACTGTGCGGCATTGTATTTGAATAACGGCAAAGACGAAATTATAATGGTTACGATGGATCTTTTGTTTTTCGGCAAGAAGTATTGCCGGCAGATCCGTGAGAAAATCGGAAAAAACATTATGTTTACAACGTCCCACACCCATTCCGGTCCCTGGTCGTCCACACCGCTTGCTTCTGAAATTGCAGAAGGCTGCTTTGACGATGAACGCTATATTGCCGAACTGCTTCCCAAAGTAGAAAGCTGTATCCGCGAAGCCATGACCAACACATTTGAAGCGAAAATCGGCACTGGGATCGGATACTGCGGCGGTGAGCAGGGAATCGGCGGAAACCGCCGTGCCAAGGACGGTTTGCAGGATCCCAGCGTAAATGTGATTGCGGTCAAGGACATGCAGGATACGGTACGGGGCGTGTTGCTCAATTATGCGCTGCACCCCACATATCTGCACGCGGAAAATTTATACGTAACTGCCGACTATCCCGGATATATTCGCAGATATATCCGTTATGCATACCCGGACGCAGTCTTTATGTTTGCCCAGGGCACCAGCGGAAACCAGTCCTCCCGGTATTTCCGTACCGGTCAGGATTTTGAAGAAGCAGCCCGGGCAGGCACGACCCTCGGCGTAGAGGTGTACCATACCGTGGAGGGGCTGGAGTATACACAGGATATTGACATCGTATTCAAAAATAAGGAGCTGGATCTGCCGGTGCGCAGCTTCCCCCCTGTAGAGGAAGCACGTGCTGAGATGGAACGGGCACGGAAAGCATTTGCTGAAATGCCGGACGATAATTATATCGAAAAGCGCAACTGCGAGCTTGCCATGTTCGGTGCTGAAAATGAATTTTATTATGCAGAGATGTCGGAAAACAGCGATGTTCGGGATGCAGAGCTGCCCTGCGAGGTGATGACCCTTCGCCTTGGCGATACGCTGATCTGCGGACTGCAAGGGGAAATCTTTGTGGAATATGGTTTAGAGTTGAAGGCCGCGTCTCCTTTTGAGAAAACCTTTGTATTTGAAGTGACCAACGGCACCCTGCCGGGTTATGTGTTCACGCCGGAAGCAATTGCAGAAGGCGGATATGAGGTAGGCACCTCTATTTTCACAGGAGAAGCAGGCAAAGCGATAGTGGACGGAATCAAAAGTTTGTTTTAAATAATTCATATGGATTCGGTCACTGCGTGACCGAGAATGGAGCGGTTTATGAAACAGGCAAATATTATTGATCGGTTTCGGTTGGACGGCAAGGTTGCTCTGGTGACCGGAGGCAGTGGATATTACGGCAAACAAATGGTGATTGCTCTGGCAGATGCGGGAGCAACCGTTTGCTGTGCTTCCCGGGGTGTGGACAAATGCCGGGAATTTACAGATGCCTTGAACGCAGCCGGATATGATAAGGTGTATGCGGATCAGTACGATCAGGCAGACGAAGCAAGCATCAACGCACTGTTGGAGCGCATGGTAGCAAGAGACGGCAAAGTGGATATTTTGATAAATAACTCTGTGCTGCGTCCCATGCACAATTATGAGGGACCGGCTGCCGACTTTGCAAAATCCATGGAGGTAAATGCCACCGGTCTGTTTCTGATTTCCCGGGCGTTCGGAAATCAAATGGAGAAAAACGGGGGCGGAAGCATTATCAATATCGGTTCCTATATGGGCATTTGCGGATCGAACCCGTATCTGTATGAAGCAAATCCGGAAATGGACGCGATCGACGCGCCGGATTATTTCTATCACAAGGGCGGAATGCTCAATCTGACCCGATTTTTGGCAGGACGCTACGGCAAGTCCGGCGTGCGCGTAAATTGCTTGAATTTGGGCGGACTTTTCAACAATCAGCCGGAGGAATTTCTGGAACGCTATGCCAAAATGACGTATCTGGGCAGAATGGCAAATGAATCGGATATTCAGGGCGTTCTGGTATTTTTGGCTTCCGATGCTTCCGCTTATATAACCGGTACCAGTATCAATGTAGACGGCGGGTACACAGCAAGATAAGCTTTAGGAATATGAACAAATCCGAAATGAATAAGGAATTTAGGTGAAAATATGGAATTCAACATGCGTCCAAGCCGCGTTCTGCGCCGTATGCGAGGTGGAAATGTGGCAACTTGTGTGAAAATAAACCTGAGCGATTTACGGGATGTGGAAATCGCTGCTATGAGCGGATTTGATTGCGTATGGGTGGATATGGAGCATATCCCAACGGATTATTCCTTTATTGAAAACGCTGTCCGCACCGCAAAATGCTATGATACAGACGTGCTGACCCGGGTCAGCAAGGGCTGCTACAGCGATTATGTCCGCCCGTTGGAAGGGGATTCTACGGGAATTATGATTCCCCATGTAATGAGCCTTGCAGAGGCGAAACAGATCGTATACTATACGAAATTTCATCCTATCGGTCGCCGACCTATCGACGGCGGAAACGCAGACGGCAAATACTGTCTTGTAAACGAGGCGGATTATATCAAGCAGGCGAATGAAGAACGGTTCGTGATTATCCAGATCGAGGATCCGGAGCCTATGGAGGAACTGGAGGAAATCTGTGCGCTTCCGGGCATTGACATGATTTTCTTCGGTCCGGCAGATTTCAGCCAGGGCATCGGCAAACCCTATGAAACAGATCTTCCCGAAATTGAAGAGACCCGCAAAAAGATCGCTGCCTGTGCTCGCAAACACGGCAAATGGGCGGGAACTGTGTGCGGTCCTGCTACCTTTGACGATTATGTGGAAATGGGTTATACTTTCCTGTCCTGTGGGGCGGATGTAGTCGGGCTTTCCCAGTATTATCAGAACATAACCCGGAATATAAGCGGAAGGCGGATCGTATAAAAATGAAATATACAGAAGTTGCAGGAAAGAAACTATCCGGCATGTCCCTGGGTACCGTGCAGCTTGGTATGAATTACGGCATTGCCAACAGGGGCGGTCAGCCCGATTTGCAGCAGAGCTTTTCTATGCTGCATGCGGCACTTGACAAAGGCGTGACAAGTCTGGACACTGCCCGGGCGTATGGAAATGCAGAAGAAGTGCTGGGCGCGTTCTTTCGGGAATATACCGGACAGATGCCTTTCCTTACTACAAAGGTTCCCCGGTTTAATTTGGACGGCGAGCGGGAAATCGAAGCCTTTATTGTAGGGAGTGTGGAGACCTCCCTGGAAAAGCTTGGTGTATCCAAGGTGAACTGCATCATGCTGCATCATCCCACCAACCTGTATAAAAATGGGGAAATCACCGCAAGGCATATGGAGAGTCTTGTTCGTCGGGGATATGCTGATATGGTAGGTGCTTCCGTGTACACCGGAGACGAAGTGGCGGAAATGCTGCGGTATCCGGCATATACTGCAACACAGGTTCCTATGAGTGTGTTTGATCAGCGGCTTATCGTATCTGGTACCGTTGACGCATTGCAGGAGCGGGGAATTGTTACCTTTGTGCGGAGCGTATTTTTGCAGGGGCTGTTTTTTCTGGATCCGGAAAAAATCGAGGATCCTTTGCTTGTGGAATATGCGAAACCGAAAATCCGACAGTTGCGGGACTTTGCAGATGCTGAGTGTATGAGCGTAGCACAGCTTGCCATTGCCTTTATGCGGGATGTTCCGGGAATTACAAGCCTGGTGCTTGGAGCGGATACGGAAGCCCAGGTCACTTCCAATTTGCAGTATTTTGACGTTCCGCCCATCAGCGAAAAAACGCGCCGTCTGATGGAATCTGCTTTTGCAGATGTGAATATACCGAAAATTATGGAAGTGTTATCCAGACCGAAATCTTAAACGTATCCTGAAAACTGCATTATGATTTTGCCGCTTTCCGCGGCAGGAACGGAGTTATAGTATGCAAACTTTTCCTCTTGGAGATAAAGAACTGAAAATCGGTATTCTGGGAATGACGGAAGGAAACGGACATCCCTATTCCTGGAGCGCAATGTTCAACGGCTTCGATATGCGTTATATGGCGGAATGCCCCTTCCCGGTGATTCCGGCATATCTTAAGAAACAGCCCCCCCATACAATCGGTATTCCCGGCGCCCATATTACCCATATCTGCTGCACCGGCTACGCTGAACGGGACATGGCTGAACATATGGCGAAGGCATCCAATATTCCAAATGTTGTGGATGATCCGCTGGAGATGCTGGGACAGGTGGACGCGGTTATTTGTGCAACAGATATCGGCGATGAGCATATCGCACGCTGCAAGCCTTTTCTGGATGCGGGAATTCCCATGTTTATTGACAAGCCTCTGGTGAATACGGAAAAAGATTTGCAAACCTTTGTACGGTGGCGCCGGGAGGGAAAGCAGTTCCTGTCTTCCTCCTGTATGCGATACAGCAAGGAATTGGAGCCGTACTATGCGTCGCCCTATCATTTGGGAAAGCTTATGTATGTTTGCTCACCTATGTCCAAAAAATGGGAAACTTACGGCATTCATGCCATTGAGGCAGTATATCCTCTGCTGGGTCCCGGATTTGTTTCTGTACAGAATACGGGAACCTATGAGCAGGCACAGGTGCATCTGATCCATGAAAGCGGATGCCGGGTGGATATCCCCCAGGGAATCGGTATGGCAGGCGCCGGCATGCAGATCGTGGGAACGGACGATTATGTATATGTGGACTGCAAGGATTCCTACTACAGCTTTAAAAAGCAGCTGGATTTGTTTGTCCATTGGCTGCGGACTGGAGAGGAACCATATCCCTTTGATGAGACCGTTGAACTGATGAAAATTATCATTGCCGGACTGCGTAGCCGGGAAGAAGGCGGCAGAGTAGTGGCGCTGTCGGAGATATGTGCAGAGTGAATAAACACATTGTACAGAATAAATGAAATAATCATACATAATTTGACAAATATATCAAAAGAAC
>CANTEM010000040.1 GCA_947652805.1 uncultured Clostridia bacterium
CGGCCATGTAGGATACAGTTCACTGGAGGCGACATTTTTTATGTAATCTGCAAACGGAACGGTTACGTTCGGTGCATTGGAATCCGGTGGTCCCAAATGTACTGTTATTTCGTTCGGTATGAACGGTAATCTTTGCTCTGTCATGGCATCTGCTCCGATGGCGGTACATCATAAATTTGGGTAAATTCTTTCGGATATCCCGGGGATATGCCGGAAAACATCTTTTCCGGAACAAGATTAACCCTTTGTAAAGATGTAACCCCGTCAAAAACCGGGACATTAGTTATTTCCACACTGTTATAACCTTCTTTAGATACTTTAATATGATAAGACGCATATGGAACACCGTCGTCTGCCGGCGTAAGAGAACGTGATTTTGGCGGCGCGCTGAGCGCAACCTTAGGCGCCAAACCGGAAGAATCCGTTCGCAAAGAATAAATTACACCTGTGTCTCCACCGTCCTCATTGAAGCCAAAGACCAGCACCTGGGCATCTTCTATCCCAAAGGCTCCGTTGGCTTCTACGACCCGCACCTGCAGCCAGCCGGTTCCGCTTTGATCATTCATATCTACGACCATGCCTTTCTCAGAATTTGTATAAATAACGCCGCAATAGCTGCAAGATACAAATGATTCCCCCCAACGCAATCTTGCTTTTTCAAAGAATATGCAGCCTGCTGCTATATTAAAATACTATGCGCTGCGGGGCAAAACGGTTACAGTCAGATAAAGGGAAACTGCCAAAAGAGACAAATTAAACCCGATTTTCATTTGAACATATAAATTAATGATCCATAAAAACAAAACAGACAGGATAGACCCTGCTCTGCAAATCTGATAGGCTCTGTCCGGAAACACCAGCCGGCTGCACACACCTCTGAGAATGCCGCCACCGTCCATTCCCTGAACAGGCAGCAAATTGACAACGGCAAGACCTATGCTGTAAAAAAGCAGCGTTTTGCATAAAAATATGCTTTCCGCTGTGATCCTACCACCCATACATAAAAAACAAATACCTCCCGTCAGCAGGTTGGCAGCCGGGCCTGCCATGCATACGAGGACTTCCTGCCACCACAGATGCATTCCCTGATATTGCAGCACAATTCCGGCAGGACTGAATCGAATATCCGGACGCTGCCAGTCCAGAAAAAGGGCGCATAAAAGGTGTCCGGATTCATGAATCAAAATGGCCAGCAGAAGCAGTCCCGGAGCCGGACACATACATAAGGCAGCTGCAAAAAACAAAATTCCCGCCATACCCCATTACTCACCCGTTATATCCAAATACACCCGCCATTACATCTGCAAAATAATCCCAAAAGCTCCATTCATCCGACTGTTTCGGCGGTGTATAGGTAACCGCACCCAAAGCGCCGCTTCCTACAGGCTGATATGCAGCATCCTTGGATAAAGCGTCCCCGCCGGCACCGAAAAAACACAGGCAAGCCGCACATAGCACGGCGCATATAATTGCCGCACCGTCTGCGGCGCGGTTTTTGCGTTCTGATTCTTTGAAGTTCTTTTTTTGTGTATTCACCGGCATGATTTTCTTTTGTCCTCTGCCACTTCTAATTTCCCGCATTATGATTTACCTTACTTTCTTTGATATGCAGATGATCGCCCCAATCCGGCGTTCCAATAAGATACTATATGCGAAAAAAAAAGAAAATAAACCAATTTCCTTGCCATAAAAAATTGCCTTTCCCTATCGGGAAAGGCAATTTTTTATTCAATTTTATTTGGTTTCGATTTGCATGACCTTTGCAATACGTCCGCTATGATGAGATCCCATAAATTCCGTTTTCAAAAACAGATCCACTAAATCCAGTGCCAGTCCCTCTCCTACAACACGACCGCCTATGCAAAGCGCATTCGCATCGTTGTGCAGACGCGTCATCCGGGCGCTGAATGTATCGGAGCAGCACGCCGCACGAATCCCACGTACTTTATTTGCACACATGCTCATCCCGATGCCAGTGCCGCAAATCAGAATCGCCCGTTCGCATTCTCCGGAAACAACCTCCTCACAGGCAGGCACGCCATAATCCGGATAATCAACGGCATCCTCGCTGTCGCAGCCGAAATCTTTGTATGTATATCCCTCTTTTTCCAGATACCGCATCACAGCAAGCTTTAACTGATAGCCGCCGTGGTCACAGGCAATTGCAATTTTTTTCATAAAAATCTATACCTTTCTCTTATTCAATTTCCTTCATTTTCAAGTTTCATACGGGCTTCCCGTTCCCGTTCTGCCTGGGGCTTACGCAGATAGGTAGGCAGCAATGCCTCTCCTGTATATCCCGCCTTATCATCAGCTCCCATATACATTCTATACCCGCATAATGCAACCGACGCAGCGCTTTGATACCGCAGCCGCTCAGGCGTGACCCGATTCGTCAGACCGGACACCAGATCATATCCGTCACCTATAAAATATACAGGCTGGTCCATATCCTGTAGCCGGGACGCCAGTTCCTCTACCGCCATTGCCTGATCCTCCCAGATGCGGCGGATTCCGGTTTCGTCTGATTCAAACAATGCTGTATACACCTGCTGCCGCCGTGCATTCATCGCAGGACACAGAATCCCCTTTTGTCCCGCAAGATTCTGCGCCAGTGCCTCCAATGCGGAAACCGGCACACAAGGCGTATCATAAGGCTCCGCTAATCCCTTCACGGTAGCCGTGCCGATACGCACACCGGTAAAGGATCCGGGGCCTGCCGCACAGGCATACAAATCAATATCGGCTGGTTTCTTTCCAAGAAGGCCAAGCATATTTTCGATCATCGGAAGCAGCGTCTGACTGTGGGTGTTCCCGGAATTCAGCGTATATTCGCAAAGCAATTTTTCATCTGACAGTATAGCGGCAGACGCCGTCCCCGCCGTTGTATCCAACCCAAGTGTCAACATTTTAATACTCCATTTCAATCTGTCTGCTGCTCTCGCCTGTTTTCCGGATATGCACTGTAATCACATCTGCCGGCAATGCGGGAAGATGCTCACTCCATTCTACGATGCAGTGTCCGCCGGATACATATTCATCGAAGCCGATTTCCTCCAGTCCGTCCGCGCAGTCCTCCAGCCGGTACAGATCAAAGTGAAACACAGGAACCGCACCTGCCCGGTACTCGTGCACGATCGTATATGTAGGGCTTTTCACCCGGCTGTCCGGAGAAAGCGCGCCGGCAAAGCCCCGCACAAAAGCAGTTTTGCCCGCTCCCAAATCCCCGTATAAGCAAACAAACCACAGTTCATCCCCTCGGTATGCCCGGAGACAATCGGCAAGATATGCGCCCGCCTGCTCCGTTTCCTGTGGGGAATCCGTTTCTATATAATCCTTCATTAGAACAATCCTGTAATATTTCCCTGATCATCTACATCCATTTTACAGGCTGCTGGCACCTTTGGCAGTCCCGGCATAGTCATGATCGCACCGGTCAGTGCCACAATAAAGCCTGCACCTGCGCTCAGACGCACCTCACGCACGGTAATGTCAAAATCCTGAGGTCTGCCCAGCTTTGCCGGATCGTCGGACAGAGAATACTGGGTCTTTGCCATGCATACAGGGAACTTTCCGTATGCAGGATCCAAGCCCATGATCTGTTCAATTGACTTAAGCGCACCGGCCTCAAACTGCACATTCCGCGCCCCGTAAATTTCTCTGGCGATCCGCTCTATTTTTTCCTGTATGGACAAATCATCTTCGTAAATCAGTGCAAACTGAGAAGGTGCCTCACAGGCTTCTACAACCGCCTGTGCAAGCTCTGTTCCACCGTCGCCGCCCCTCGCAAAGACCTCAGACATAGCACACCGGGCACCGCAGCGGTCGCAGATCTGGCGCACTGCGTCCAGTTCTTCGTCCGTATCCGTGTGGAACCGGTTCACTGCCACTACAACAGGAACGCCAAATTTTTTCAGATTTTCAATATGGGCTTCCAGATTGACGCCGCCCCGCCGGACTGCTTCCACATCTTCTCCGACAAGCGCATCTTTGGGAATGCCGCCGTTATACTTCAATGCCCGCACTGTTGCTACCAAAACCACCGCAGAAGGTGCAAGACCTGCCATACGGCATTTGATATCAAAAAATTTCTCTGCGCCCAGATCCGCACCGAATCCGGCTTCTGTGATCGCATAATCCGCCAGCTTCAAAGCAAGCTTTGTAGCCCGGACGGAATTGCATCCGTGCGCGATATTGGCAAAAGGTCCGCCATGGATGATCGCAGGCGTGTTTTCAATCGTCTGCACCAAATTTGGCTTGATCGCATCCTTCAGAAGAACCGCCATAGCGCCGTCCGCCTGTAAGTCTCTTGCATATACGGGTGCGCCCTCTCTTGTATATGCAACCAAAATACTGCCCAGCCGGCGTTTCAAATCTGCCAAATCATCCGCAAGGCACAAAATCGCCATGACCTCGCTGGCAACGGTGATCATAAAATGATCCTCTCTGGGAACGCCGTCCACAGGCTTGCCCAGTCCCACAACTACGTTGCGCAGCGCCCGGTCGTTGGTATCCGTCACCCGGCCGAATACGATGCGCCGCTGATCAATGTTCAGCGCATTGCCCTGCTGAATGTGATTGTCAATCATTGCGCACAGCAGATTGTTCGCCGCAGTGATTGCGTGAAAGTCTCCGGTAAAATGGAGATTGATGTCCTCCATAGGAAGCACTTGTGCGTATCCGCCGCCGGCAGCGCCGCCCTTAATACCGAAAACAGGACCCAGAGACGGCTCTCGCAGTGCGATGACTGCATTTTTGCCGATTTTCTCCATAGCCATACCAAGTCCGACTGTGGTGGTCGTTTTACCCTCTCCCGCCGGAGTTGGATTGATTGCCGTTACCAGAATCAGCTTTCCGTCCGGTCTGGCAGCAGTGCGCTGTATGAATGCGTCTCCAATTTTCGCCTTATACCGTCCGTACGGTTCCAGCTCCTCGGGTAAGATTCCAAGCCCCTCTGCAATCTCTGTAATCGGCCGCATGGAAGCGCCTTTTGCGATTTCAATATCTGTCAGCATATTTTCCTCCCGCTTCACCTTATTTACTGACATCAGTATACCACAATCCGCACACAATAGCAAATATTTTTCTTTTCATAAAAAATGGGTTTACAAATAGAATTTTATGTGCTATAATAATCGAGCAGTTCAGAAAAAGCACTGCATGGTTGTGAGATATCTGAACATCTGTCTGTAGCTCAGCTGGATAGAGCACTGGATTCCGATTCCAGGTGTCGCGGGTTCAAATCCTGCCAGACAGGCCAGCAGCAGTACGCTGCGCAAAAGCCACGCACTGTTTTGGTGCGTGGCTTTTTATTTCACAAAATTCTGCGCATATTATTTTAAGGAGAATTTATATATGGAAAAAATCAGAGTTGGAATCGCAGGCTACGGCAATATCGGCCGCGGTGTGGAAAAAGCAGTAAACGCCGCTCCGGACATGGAGCTGAAAGCATTCTTTACCCGGCGCGACCCTGCCACGCTGCAAACGAAAACGCCGGATGCCAAAATCCTGCGTACAGAAGACGCTCCCAGCATGCGGGACGAATTGGATGTTGTCATCCTCTGCGGCGGCTCCGCAACGGATCTGCCGAAGCAGGGACCTGCCTTTGCAGGCATCTTCAATACGATCGACAGCTTTGACACCCATGCAAAAATCCCCGATTACTTTGCAGCCATGGACGCGGCTGCCGGCGATAAGGTATCCGTTCTTTCCGTCGGCTGGGATCCGGGTCTGTTTTCCATTATGCGTCAGCTTTCTCTTGCCGCACTGCCCTGCGGCAGCGACTACACCTTCTGGGGACGGGGCGTGTCTCAGGGACACTCCGATGCGATCCGTCGGATCGAGGGCGTTGCAAACGCAATCCAGTATACCGTTCCTGTAGAAGAAGCTGTAGAGTCTGTACGGAACGGCAAAAATCCGGAGTTGACGACCCGGCAGAAGCACCTGCGGGAATGCTACGTTGTCGCCAAAGAGGGAGCGGACAAGGCGCGCATTGAGCAGGAAATCAAAACCATGCCTAACTATTTTGCCGATTATGATACAATCGTTACCTTTGTGACCGAAGAAGAGTTAAAGAAAAATCACAGCAAGATGCCCCACGGCGGTATGGTAATCCGCAGTGGAAGCACCGGAGAAAATAACCATGTCATGGAATTTTCCCTGAAGCTGGATTCCAACCCGGAATTCACTGCCAGCGTGCTTGCCGCATACGCCCGGGCTGCCGTACGTCTCAACCGGGAAGGACGCAAGGGTGCCATGACCGTTCTGGATGTACCCCTGTCTTATCTGACAAAAGAAGATCCCGCATGGCAGCGGAAAAACCTGTTGTAAAAAGGTTCAGTCCTCCCATTTTTTAAAAAACTTTTCACTGGATATACCGTGGGGCCGGTTAAAGCGGCGCAGTTCGTACAGTTCCTCAGGGTCTCCGTTTAAATAATTGATCCGCTCGGTGCATGTAAAGGCAGCCTCAAATCCCATTTCCTTGATAATGGAAATGGTATCCTTGCAATATACCCCGTATGGAAAGGCGATCGCATTTACAAGCTGCACATCCTCCTGTTCACATTTATCACGGAACCGGGTGAGATCCTCCACAAGCTTGGATTTATAATTCGTGTAATTTTCCCCGCTGAGTTTTCCGCATCCCTTCCGGGTGTTGAGCTTGTGCATGGTATAGGTATGACACTGGATTTCAAAAATATCTCCACCCGAAATATCCCGCACTGCGTCCCATGCAAGATAGGAATAATCCAGCATATGATCCCGCTTTTCGCTGAACAGATCCGCCGCACTTCCGATTACTGCAATCACCGCCTGAAACCCGTATTTTTCCAAAAGGGGGCCGCCGTATACAAGGGTGGATTCATACCCATCGTCAAAGGTGATCATTACAGGCTTTTCAGGCAACTGAGCTTCTCCCTTGCTCCACTGGATCAGTTGTTTTGTGGTAATGCTCTCATAGCCCTGCTCCCGCAAATACTTTAAATCCGATTCCAATTCATCAGGAGACAGAATATAGTCGCCCCAAAGCTTCTGCTTGGGAGATAAATGATGATACATCACAATCGGAAGCTTTACGCAAGTCTCCGTGTCTGCGACCGCAGACGCCGGCAAAATCAGCATTGCTGCGAGAAGTATAAATATTAAAATTCTTTTCATAACGATCTCTTCCTTTCCTGTATAGTTTCTGCAAACAGGTGCAAAATATTTGCGATAATTTTTGGGCAAATGCGGTTTGCATCTTCATCAGCTCCCGTGGAGTCGCATGCGGCTCTATAGGAGCTTTTTGTTTTTTTATGCAAAAGCCCTTGACAAATCCATTTTTTGATATTATTATGATATCAATTCAATATATATAAAGGAGTAACGCAGCAATGATAGCCGTAACGGCAGAAAATCTGTCCAAAACATATCGCTCCGGAAAAAGAGCACTGGACGGCATTTCCTTTTCCATAAATCAAGGAGAGATTTTCGGATTTCTCGGACCCAACGGAGCAGGAAAAACCACCACAGTCAAATTACTGGGAGGTATGCTCACACCCACCCAGGGATGCTGCCGTGTATTTGATTTGAATCCCAGCGAAAACCCGTCGGAGATACACAAAATGTCCGGATTTGTAACAGAACATGCGCAGATGTATGATAACATGTCCGGCATGGAAAATCTTATGTTCTATGCATCCATTTTCGGCATGTCGGAAAAAGAAGGCAAAAACCGGGCGCAGGAGCTTCTTGCATGTCTTTCCCTGACAGAAGCAGGAGAACAAAAGCTGTCTTCCTATTCCACCGGTATGCGCCAGCGGCTTTCTCTGGCACGCGCCATGCTGCACAGCCCGAAAATTCTTTTTCTGGACGAACCAACCTCCGGGCTGGATCCTGAAAGTGCAAAAAATGTAAACAACCTAATCCGGCAAATGGCGTCGGAGAATGGAACCACTGTTTTTCTTTGCACCCACCAGCTGCGGTATGCCCAGGAAATTTGCACCTGTTACGGACTTGTCAGCAATGGGAAACTGCTTACATGCGGAACCCTTCAGGAACTGCAAAGCCGCGTAACCGCAAAAATTCCCGTCACCATTCATGCAGACCGCGTTCCGGAGAATCTGCACCTGAAGGAGAAAAAACCGGGTATTTACACCGCTGCTGTAACCGCAGAGGAAGAAATCCCGGAACTCGTCAAATCCATTGTAAAGGCCGGCGGAAACATCTATCGTGTGTCCG
>CANTEM010000041.1 GCA_947652805.1 uncultured Clostridia bacterium
CAGCAGGTTTTGCCGCATCTACAATATTACTGAAATAGTATGCTTTATTGAATCGCTTTTCACCGTTTTCTTCATCTTTGAAAAAGCCGCTGAAAAGTTTGCGCATAGTGTTTGTATTCCCAGTTGGATATTGAAAAGAGGTAACCCGGGGATTGTCTATGTAGGCCAGTGCTTCCTGACTGTGCAAGGTATAAGGCAGAGTATATGCGCAAATTCGGTTTTCCAGCATGTAATCGTAATACGCTTTATATAGCTCTGTATCAGAAAGGGTCGTGCCTTTGTGGGCGCGGGTAAGATAGCCTAAATCCAGATTGATGCTTGTTGCACAGGCGGTTTCTTCAGACAGTGCAAAATCCCACACATAGGCAAATGCAGTTGCTTTTTTTACTTCCTGCCCGGCGCTGTTGCGGATCGTAAGTTCTCCGCTGTACCAGCCGGCGGGCGTATCTGCCCCTGTTTTCAGCTTGATCAGAAATGCCTGGGATTTTCCGGCGGATAAATCAAAAGCGCCATAAGCGGAAAGGGGTGGAAGCGCATCCGGAACCATTCCGTATGCTCCGCAGTCATGGTAATACTGGATCAGCAGCTCGCTGCTGATCATATCACCGTTTTCATTGGTAAACGGTGATACGCTTGCCTGCATTCCTGTTTTATCTTCATCTGCGCAAAGGACAAATTGGATATCCTCGATTTCATTTTTTGCCATATATGCGGCAAAGGTATCCATACCGCTGCTTTGCGTATCGGAGCTTTTGATTTTCTTACTGTTGTAGTCAAACCATAGTCGGAGCGTGCTGTCTTCATTTTCTGCCGGCGTCGGTGTATAGGAAACGGTGGGGGCATCTGTTGCAGCAGCACACAGAATCAAGGGAGCGATTATCAGAATCGCAAGTAAACATGAAATGGTTCTTTTCATTTCCAAAAGGATCCTTTCCTATATTTATGTATAAAGTATATACAAAATATGAAAGGAAGTCAACCGGAAATTTGTAAGTTATTTCGGCGCCCGGGAAGATTTTCCATAAGACTTTCGCAGTAAGCGCGCGCGTCAAAGGGATCCAGCGGCGCGTCTTTTTTCAAATAAAGGGGATGATGGGGATGCCCGTGCTTTTTGGAGCGCGCACCGGCTGTATACCAGCGTGCGCTGTATTTTTCGCCCAGTTCAATCATATCCAGAACACACCGGGGAAGGTAGGCGCGCATTTCTATTACTGTTCCCCATGCCGCCCAAATGGATGGGGAGGAGGGGCACAGCTTCAGCACGTATTCCAGCGCTTTTAAATTTTCCCGGTGAAGATACAAATTGCAGTCCCGCTCCATATCCTCTGGCGCAGTGGCGCGCTGGGCATACACGTTGAACATGATGAAGCTGTCGTAGCCGTTGCCTGCGGTAATACGCTGCACGCTTTTCAGTGTGTTGTCCAGGTGATCCGGTTCGGCAGTAGAAGGGTTCACGCCAATTGCGATCAGGGGGTTCCTACCGCATGTGCCTAAAATGTATCGGTATTCTGTATAAAAATCCGGCACGTACAGCCACGCTGTCGGATCATAGTCTTTATATGTACGGTGAGCCATTGCATCTGCAAAGGAGAGGACGCCAGCCTGATCCGTTGTGGATTTTGGGATATGCATGATGCTTCCTTTCTGCTTATGACTGCAAAATCATATCAGCCAGTTCCCGGGTACTGTCTGCGAAGCGCGTTGCTCCGGCGGCTGCCAGTTCTTCCTGGCTGCGGAATCCCCATGTGATAAAGATGCCTTCCACTTCGGCATTTGCCGCAGTCATTACATCTACATCAGAGTCCCCTACATACAGGGGGTGGCGGCAATTCAGCAGGCGGACAGCTTCCAGAAGAGAACTGGGATCCGGCTTGCGGGGAACGCCATCCCGATCTCCGATTGCCAAGGTGATTTTGCCGGGGAAATATTGCTCTGCCAGCTTTTTCACTGCAAAGTCCGCTTTGTTGGAAACGATTGCCGCAGGAATGCCCTGGGATTGGAGCGTCGCAAGAAGAGCGTCCACACCGTCATAGGGTCTTGTAAAATTTTCGCAGTTTTCTTTGTAGTGGCGGATGAAGCACTGATGCACGGAGCGGATCACTGTTTCATCTGTTACAGGCGCCACGGAGCGGGTGATCAGCATAAGAACCCCGTTTCCGATAAACCGACGTACTTCTTCCAGGGTGCGTGTGGGAAGCCCGGCATCGGTAAGAGCATAGTTTACACTGGCAGCCAAATCCTCCAGCGTATTCAAAAGTGTTCCGTCTAAATCAAATATAACGGCGTCGTAGTTCATGTGTGTAACCTTTCTATGGATGTCTTGACAGTTTTTTTGTCGTGCGGTATACTAAAAAAAACAGAAAGTCAGAGGCGTATATGGCAGAGCGTGACAGAGAGCGGGATCTTTATTTTATGACAGCGGCTTTGGAAGAAGCCGCTGCGTGTGGAGATAAAGGAGAAGTGCCGGTTGGCGCGGTGATTGTACGGGAGAATAAAATCCTGGTTCGCTGCGGGAACGGCAGAGAGCAAAATCGGGATGCCACAGCCCATGCGGAATTGTCTGCGATCCGGGAAGCCTGCAAAATATTAGGCGGATGGCATCTTACAGGCTGTGAATTATATGTGACCCTGGAGCCATGCCCTATGTGTGCAGGCGCGATTGTAAATGCAAGAATTCCATCGGTTATAATCGGCGCTGGAGATCCCAAAGCGGGGGCGTTCGGCGGCATGATTGATTTTAACAAATTTCCCTTGAATCATAAGCCTGCGGTTACTTTTGGCGTTATGGCGGAGGAATGTGCCGCGCTTCTCACTGACTTTTTCAGGCAGCGCCGTGCTGCCGGACCCCGATGGAAGAAAAAAACAATGTAGAAAAGCCCGAAATCCCTTTGGGGCTTTTTAATGCAAAAGTTTATTTTTTTGCGCCGCATCGTTCTGCCGCCGCCATAATCCCGAGGCGTGCGCTTTCGTAGGTGAGTCCGCCCTGGAGAAAAGCGAGATAAGGAGGACGCATAGGTCCGTCCGCAGATAGTTCAATAGAGGAACCGCCCACAAAGGCACCCGCCGCCATAACGACAGGATCATCATATCCGGGCATATCCCAAGGCTCTGGTGATACATATGCGTCTACAGGGGAGGCGGATTGAATTCCTCTGCAAAATTCAACCAGTGCTTCACCCTGTTCCAGCTGCACTGTCTGAATAATATCGCTGCGGCGTTCAAAGGGCGTAGGATTTACAGCATATCCCAGATGCTGGAACATATACGCCGCAAGATGGGCTGTTCGCAGTGCTTGGGCGGTAGTGTGGGGCGCGTAAAACAATCCCCGGAGCAGATTCCGATTCTGTCCAAGGGACGCGCCGACCTCCAGACCGACGCCGGGACAGGTGAGCCGATTGGCGGCAAGCGCGACTGCCTGCTCAGTTCCTACCAGATAGCCGCCGCAGTCCGCCAGCCCGCCGCCTGGATTTTTGATGAGAGAGCCGATCATCAAATCTACCCCACAGGCGCAGGGTTCTTTTTCTTCTGTAAATTCTCCGTAGCAGTTGTCCAGAACTACATACGGATTCCAGCCGGCGTTTTGTTTGACAAACGCCGCCGCTTCTCCGATTTCTGCAACGGTGAGTGTTTTTCGGTTCTGGTAGCCTTTGGAGCGTTGCAGGAATACGACGCGGATTTTGTCTTTATACTGATCCAATGCAGCGCCTACGGTAGGCAGGTCGATTCCGCCGTCTGATCCCAATTCTACCTGCATATATTTTATGCCGAAATCAGCCAGACTGCCGTTTCCCGGCTCGCCGCTGATTCCGATGACTCCGTGAAGGGTATCATAGGGAGCGCCGGTTATTGAAAGCATTATATCGCCCGGACGGAGCAACCCGAACAGGCCGATCGTCAGCGCATGGGTTCCGCTGAGAATAGAGGGACGCATAAACCCAGCCTGGGCGCCGAAAACTTTTGCGGCGATTCGGTCGATGGTATCTCTGCCCCGGTCGCCATAGCCATAGCCTGTAGAGGGGGCAAACAGGGATTCGGACACCCGTTCCTCACGGAAAACATCCAGAAGCTGTTCGGTGCGCAGTCGGGCTGTTTCATCAATTTTTTTGAAAATATCGAAAAGCGCTTCTTCTGCCTGTGCAGCGAGGGCTCTTGTTTCTTTTGACAGATTCATAATAGACTCCAGTATAGATAAAACTTTATTTTGACGAAAATATATCTTTTTCTATTTTATATAAAAAAAGGAGAAATGTAAATAGCTTGTCTAAATAAACATAAAATTGCCTTGTAACATGCCTTTTCTTTCGGAGATAATAATGATTGTAAAATATTAAAGAAAGGAGCAGTTATACGAATGCAGATGGATTCCATGGGCGAAAAGATTTATATACCCGCAGCATTTGTGCTGTCATTGACGGCAGACGCTGCTGCGCTGCACGCTTTTTCCCAGATGCCGCCGAGCCAGCAGAATGCGGTAATTGCCGGCGCGTGCCGACTGAAAACACAGGAAGAAATGGATAAATTGCTCCATGAATTGGTGCAGTAATATGCTTTTCCTCGTAAAAATGCACGGAAAATTTTAGCATAGCGATTGTATTTTTGGGAAAGATGTGCTAAAATATAAATAGAATAGAGCATGGATTCGGTAAAAACTCTATTTGGAAAGGCGGATTTATATATGAATCAGGTTATCACAATAGGCCGTGAATTGGGAAGCGGCGGCAGAACTGTCGGCAAGGAAGTTGCAAAGATTTTAAATATTCCTTATTACGACAGAGAGTTGATTGACGAAGCTGCAAAGGAGAGCGGTCTTTCTTCCGATTTCATTGAAAATAACGAGCAGGAGATCACCAGCAGCTTTTTATATAATTTGGCAATGGGCAACAGCTATACATACGGAATGCTGGGGCTTGGGGGAACCAATTCCATGCCCTTGACCATGCAGGTGTTTTTGGCGCAGCAAAAGGTTATTCAGAAGTATGCGGCAAATCCCTGTGTGATTGTAGGACGGTGCGCGGATTTCATCTTGCGGGAGAAAACGAATGTACTGCGAGTGTTTATCTATGCTTCTATGGAAGAACGGATTAAACGTGCGGTAGAGGAATACGGCTATTCACAGAAAAAGGCGCTGGATACAATCGCAAAATCGGATAAGGGACGCGCCCGGCATTATGCAACCTTTACGGAATGGGACTGGGGCGACCGCAGAAACTATGATATGATGCTCAATGCGGGTGCATTAGGTGTTGACGCAGCTGCACAGATGATCTGCCGTGCAGCACAGGAGCGGGAAAAATAAGTTCTAAAAAGCCACCGGCATAGCCGGTGGCTTTTTATGTATATAACACATTATTTGGTAACTGTTCGGTCATATACAATATAACTGTAAATTTCGGTGACGCCGTTTCCTGTTACTGTAACGGTGGCATATCCCGCCGATAGAAATTTGAGCAGGCCATTATGATCTGCCTGGACCACTTTTTCATCACTGGACTGAAAAGATTCTGCTTGGATTGTAGGCTGTATCATATACGCTGTATTTACTTCATGAATTTGCGGACCGGCAGCGTTGGCGTTCACGTTGCTACCCTCCGGCAGAACGACAATAATTATGGCGGATGTGCGTTCTTCCGCTGCGGACTTTGCCACAACCATAGCAGTTCCTGGATTTTTTGCCGTAATGTTTCCGTTTTTATCCACAGAAGCTGCCTCTGGATTGGCTGACCGGTATTCAGCATCGGACCACAAGCGTTTAAAGGAGTAACTCTCGTCGATATTTAATGTTTTACCGCTTATTACGGTTGCAATTTTGTAGTCTTCGTCTGTAATGTGCAGTTTGACTTGTTCTTCATAGGCATCAGGAGCATCGTCTGGGTCAGATTTGGTTTTCCTGCATCCAACCACGGAAAAAAGCGTGACGGTAACAAGTAGCAGCGCAAGAAGTTTTTTCATGGCAGGGTTCCTTTCCATATGTTTTTATTTTTATTATGGGATTATCTCAGCAAGGGGTTCTCCGTGCAGCAATCTTTGCAGCTGCGTTTCGTCGATTACCGGTATGCCCAGTTGATTCGCCCGATCCAGCTTGGACCCGGCTGATTCGCCTGCAACCACACAGGAGGTTTTGGCGGATACGCTTCCCGAAACCTTAGCGCCCAACTGCTTCAGTTTTTCTCCCGCTTCTGTTCTGGTCATGGAGGAAAGGGTTCCGGTGAGCACAAAGGTGCGTCCGGCAAGAGAATCAGAGACAGGAGCGGACTGCTCCACCTGCATCACAACGCCGGAATCGGCCAGCCGTGTGATCAGCTGTTTTGTTTCAGGCAGGGAGAAGAAATCGGTCACGGATTGCGCCATGATTTCGCCGATATCCTCTATTTCACACAGTGCATCCGCATCTGCTGTAAACAAAGCATCAATATTGCCGAATTTATTCAGAATTGCTTCCGATGCGGCTATGCCAATATGATGAATTCCCAGTCCGAACAAAAGCCTTGCCGGACCGGCGCTCTTAGATCGTTCAATCGCAGCAGTCAGATTGGCCGCAGACTGCTCTCCCATTCGAGGGAGTTCCGCAAGCTGGGCGGCCGTTAAATGATATATGTCCGCCGCACTTTGAATCAGATTGTTTTCAATCAGTAAGCGAACAATTTGCGGTCCCATTCCGTCGATGCCCATAGCGCCCTTGGAAGCAAAATGAATCAGCCGACGTTCCAATTGAGCGGGGCAGTCGGCATTGATGCACCGTGCCGCGCCGGATTCTGCTATGATTTCGTTGTTTTCATCCACTTCCTGTCCGTCATAAACAATTTTTTCACCGCAGGAGGGACAGCGATCCGGAAACCGGAAAATCTGTTCGTCGCCGCATCGCCGGGAGACTACGCTTCTTACCACCTCGGGAATAATGTCCCCGGCTTTTCGCACGATTACGGTGTCGCCGATCCGAATGTCCCGCTGCCGTATAATATCAATATTATGGAGTGTTGCTCTGGATACGGTGGTTCCTGCCAGTTGTACCGATTCCAGCACGGCGTTTGGAGTGAGCACACCTGTACGCCCTACCTGGATAGCAATATCCAAAAGCCTTGTTTCCTTTTCTTCCGGGGGATATTTATAAGCTACCGCCCATTTCGGCGTACTGCTGGTTTCTCCCAGCAGCGCGCGCTGATGCAATGCGTCTACTTTAATAACAGCTCCGTCAATTCCGCAGGGGAGAGTATTGCGGCTTTGCCCCAGCTTTTCAACAGCAGATAGAATTTCATCATCTTTATCGGCAGTACACAGAAGATCTATCGTATGGAATCCCAGCGTGCGGATTCGTTCAATCGTTTCCCTGTGGGATTGGGGAGCGTGACCATCTTTATATAGACTGCCAGACTGAAAATTGAAAATGTATATATCCAATCTGCGCTGTGCTGTTTCATCGGGATTCAGTCGGCGCAGGGAGCCGGCGGCTGCGTTACGGGGATTTGCCCACAGCTTTTCTCCGGCGGCTTCCTTTTCGGCATTCAGTGCTTCAAATACGTCTCTTGGCATATATACTTCGCCCCGTACAGTCAGAGTAAGGGGTTCAGAAAGCTGCTGTGGAATAGAAGCAATTGTTTTAATATTTGCAGTCACATCCTCGCCGGTGACCCCATCGCCCCGGGTTGCACCCAATACAAGGACTCCGTTTTCATAGGTAAGGCTTACGGATAGGCCGTCGATTTTCGGTTCTACTGTAAACAGGATTTCTTCATCGGTATTTTGCAGCTGCTGCCGTGTTTTTTCTAAAAAAGAAGACAGTTCTTCAAAGGAAAAAACGTCAGAAAGAGAATCCATTTTTACGGAATGGGTCACTTTTTTCAGCCGTTCGCTTGCCCGACCGCCTACTTTATGGGTCGGTGAGGAGGGACTGTCCAACTCCGGAAACTGTGCCTCCAATTCCTGCAAGCGGCGGAACAGCATATCGTAGTCAAAGTCGGAAATTTCCGGCTGGTCCTGTTCGTAGTACAATTTGGAATGGCGTCGGATTTCTTTGCGCAGACGGGTGATTTCCCGCTTTGCATTTTTTTGATCCATAATATTAAATCCATGCCTTTCTGGGAATTTATGCGGATGTTTTATTTTATGCAAATAAGGGATTTTTAAACTGCTTTTCAACTATTGTACCACATTTCTACAGAAAAAGCCACCCTACAGCCAAAAATTATAGATTATAAAAAATGAACTAATTTTGATAAAT
>CANTEM010000042.1 GCA_947652805.1 uncultured Clostridia bacterium
TCCGTATACGTTTTACATTCTTTCTTTACAAGCAATCTTCCCGTTAATTGGTCAGGTGCGGATCCCTTCCGGATGTGCGATTGCTGCCGTTATTTCAAAGGAAGGACACAGAATGTCCGGCGAAGGGATCGCCAACGCCATGAAACCTATGCACGACCGCTCCAATGGACTGGGCGGCGGTTTTGCCGGATACGGAATCTATCCGGAATACAAGGATTTTTATGCGCTCCACATGTTCTTTGACGAACGCGCCACCCGCAAAAGCTGCGAGGTATTTTTAAAGGAGCATTTTGAAATCGTAAAATCGGAAATTATCCCCACACGGAAAATTCCCGAAATTACAGACGAGCCTATTATATGGAGATATTTTGTCGCCCCCCTTCAGTCTGTTCTTGCCTCCCGGCAGCTGGACGAAAAAGAGTTTGTAGCAAGAACCGTCATGAAAATCAATACGGAAATGCCCGGAGCATATGTTTTCTCCAGCGGAAAGAATATGGGAACCTTCAAAGCGGTGGGCTATCCGGAGGACGTAGGCGTATTTTATAAATTGGAAGAATATGCAGGATATTCCTGGACGGCGCACGGCAGATATCCTACCAATACACCCGGCTGGTGGGGAGGCGCCCATCCCTTCACCCTGCTGGATTATTCCATCGTACATAACGGCGAGATTTCCTCCTACGATGCAAACCGCCGCTTTATCGAAATGTTCGGATATAAATGCACCCTGCAAACCGATACAGAAGTGATCACCTATATTATGGACTATCTCGTCCGTGTCCAGGGTCTGACACTGGAGGAAGCGGCAAGTGTGATCGCAGCCCCCTTCTGGAGCACCATCGAAGGAAAAGCCGACCGCTACGACAAGGAAAAGCATATGTATCTGCGCACCCTGTTCCCCAGTCTGCTGATTACCGGACCCTTTTCCATCGTGCTGGGCTACAACGGCGGACTGATGGCGCTGAACGACCGGCTGAAGCTGCGCTCCATGGTAGTCGGCGAAAAGGACGATAAAGTATATATCGCCAGCGAGGAAGCGGCGATCCGCACCATGGAACCGGATGCAGAAAACATCTGGGCGCCGGCAGGCGGAGAGCCGGTTATCATTCAGGTAAAGGACGGTGTATTATAATGAGCATTGCATATATATATCCGGAATTTGAAGTAATCCGGAACGAATCCCGGTGTATTTCCTGCCGCGTATGTGAACGGCAGTGCGCAAACGAGGTACACGCACTCGATGCCCAGCGGGGCTGCATGATCAGCGACGAAAGCAAATGCGTAAACTGCCAGCGCTGCGTGTCCCTCTGTCCCACCAGAGCACTGAAAATCGTAAAAAGCGATTGCACGCTCCGTGAAAATGCCAACTGGCAGAACGATACCATCAAGGAAATCTATAAGCAGGCAGGCAGCGGCGGTGTTCTTTTGTCCTCTATGGGCAATCCCAAGCCCCTGCCGGTATACTGGGACAAAATTCTGATCAACGCCTCCCAGGTAACCAATCCCCCCATCGACCCCCTCCGGGAGCCTATGGAAACCCGAGTATTTCTGGGACAAAAGTCCCAGCAGATTCAGCGGGACGAAAACGGAAAAATCAAGTGCGAGCTGTCCCCCCAGCTGGAGCTTTCCATGCCCGTTATGTTCTCTGCAATGAGCTACGGATCCATTAGCTATAATGCCCATGCGTCTCTCGCCAGAGCCGCTACCCAGCTCGGCATCCTGTACAATACGGGAGAGGGCGGGCTCCACGAAGATTTCTATTGCTACGGGGAAAACACCATCGTACAGGTAGCCTCCGGCAGATTCGGCGTCCACGAGGAATATCTGAATGCCGGCGCGGCTATTGAAATCAAAATGGGACAGGGCGCAAAGCCTGGCATCGGCGGGCACTTGCCGGGAACAAAAATTGTAGGCGACGTTTCCCGCACCAGAATGATCCCCCAGGGATCGGATGCGATCTCCCCTGCGCCCCATCACGATATTTATTCCATTGAAGACCTGCGGCAGCTTGTTTTTTCCTTAAAGGAAGCCACCGAATATAAAAAGCCTATTATTGTAAAGGTTGCAGCAGTACATAATATTGCCGCAATCGCAAGCGGTATTGCCCGCAGCGGCGCCGATATCATTGCAATCGATGGATTCCGTGGCGGAACCGGCGCAGCACCCACCCGCATCCGTGATAATGTAGGAATCCCCATCGAGCTTGCTCTTGCGGCAGTAGATCAGCGGCTGCGGGACGAGGGGATCCGCAACAATGTTTCTCTTGTGGTGGGCGGAAGCATTCGCAGCGCAGCAGATGTAGTGAAAGCAGTCGCCCTGGGCGCAGACGCATGCTATGTAGCAACTGCGGCACTGCTTGCTATGGGATGCCACCTTTGCCGCACCTGTCAGAGCGGCAAATGCAACTGGGGCATTGCAACCCAGAATCCCGCGCTGGTAAAGCGGCTGAATCCCGATATCGGAAGCGAGCGTCTTGTAAATCTGATGACCGCATGGCGCCATGAAATCAAGGAACTTATGGGCGGCATGGGAATCAACTCGATTGAAGCACTGCGAGGCAACCGCCTGATGCTTCGGGGGATCGGACTGACCGACAAGGAACTTGAAATTCTCGGCATCGCACATGCCGGCGAATAAAATCCGAAAGGAACACAACGATGAAACGAGTTTATGTGAATGAAGAGTGGTGTCTTGGCTGCCATTTGTGTGAATATATCTGCGCGTTTTCCAATTCCGGCATGACAGATATGGCAACCGCCCTGAAGGGCAAAAAAATCTTTCCCCGTATCCATATCGAAGGAGACGAAAAAATTTCCTTTGCAGTATCCTGCCGCCACTGCCCCGATCCGATCTGTGTGAAAAGCTGTATCGCCGGCGCTCTTTCCCAAAAAGACGGTGTGATATGCGTGGATCAGCAAAAATGCGTAGGCTGTCTTACCTGTGTTTTGGTGTGTCCCTTCGGCGCACTGTCCCCGGGGGAGGACGGAATCATGCAGAAATGTGAGTTGTGTCTGGAAAACGCCGGCGGAGAACCTGCCTGTGTGAAAAACTGTCCCAACCGGGCAATCGTCTATGAAGAACGGGAGGATAACGCATGAAGCAGTATGTAATCATCGGAAACGGTACTGCCGCCGTGGGCTGTATAGAAGGAATCCGCAGCACCGACCCGGAAGGCAAAATTACGGTTGTTTCCGCAGAACGGCATCCGGTCTACTGCCGTCCGCTTATATCCTATTATCTGGAAGGCAAAACAGATTTGAAGCGAATGCAGTACCGGAGCGCCGATTTTTATAAAAAAATGGGCTGTACGGTTCTCTACGACAAAACCGCAGTGAAAATCGATACCGACACAAAAAATGTGTTTCTCGATGACGGAACCGCCCTTCCCTATACTGCCGTATGTGTTGCGACTGGCTCCTCTCCCTTTATCCCGTCTATGGAAGGACTGGACACAGTAGAAAACAAATTTTCCTTTATGACGCTGGATGACATGCTCGATCTTGAAGCAACCATTACCGAGGAATCCAGAGTTCTGATCGTGGGCGCAGGGCTGATCGGTCTGAAATGTGCAGAAGGTCTGCGGGACAGAGTGGCGGATATTACCGTATGCGATTTGTCTGACCGGGTTCTTTCCAGTATTCTTGATACAGAATGCGCCGCTATGATGCAGTCTCATCTGGAGGCAAATGGGATCCGGTTCCTCCTTGGCGACAGCGCCGGGCGGTTCGATAAAAATACAGCCTTTATGAAAAGCGGCAAAACAGTAGAGTTTGATGTACTGGTGCTTGCCGTAGGCGTGCGCGCGAATACCGCCCTTGCGGGTGATGCAGGCGGCGCAGTAAACCGGGGCATTCTTGTGGATAATCGGATGCAGACAAGTGTTGCCGGCATTTATGCGGCAGGAGACTGCACAGAAGGAGAAGATATTTCCCTTGGTGCAAAACGTGTGCTGGCAATTCTCCCCAATGCATATATGCAGGGTGACTGCGCAGGCGTCAACATGGCAGGGGGCGAAAAGGTCTTTGACAAGGCGATCCCCATGAATGCGATCGGTTTTTTCGGACTGCATGCTATGACCGCAGGCAGCTATTTTGGTGCAGACGCAGGTGGTGCGCTTTACGAAGAAAAAGGGGAAGGAACGCTGAAGCGGCTGTTCATCCGTGACGGAGTGCTCACGGGCTTCATCCTGATCGGAGAAACAGAACGCGCCGGTATATATACTTCCCTGATCCGTGAGAAAACACCGCTCGACACACTGGATTTCGAGATGCTGAAGAAGGTTGCAACCTCCGCAGCGTTTTCTCAAAAAGCTCGTAGAAAAAAGTTCGGAGGTGTGGTATAATGATAACAATTGATGCAGCGATGCTGGATTATAAAAGCCTGAACAGGCAGCTGCGTGAAGCAAACGGTGCCTGTACGATTACCGGCTGCTGCGGGCAGCGCTTTATTGCCGCAGGCATGTCGGATAAAAAAATAACAATACACGGCGTTCCCGGAAACGCTATGGGCGCTTATCTGAACGGTGCGTCCATCACAGTGCATGCAAATGCACAGGATGCTGTGGGAGACACTATGAACGAAGGCGAAATCGTCATTCACGGCAGCATCGGAGATGCGGCAGGCTACGCGATGCGGGGCGGTAAAATTTATGTGCGCGGCGGCGCAGGATACCGTGCCGGCATCCACATGAAAGCATACGAAGATAAGGTTCCGGTCATGGTAGTCGGCGGCACTGCCGGAAGTTTTCTGGGCGAGTATCAGGCTGGCGGAATCATTATCGTTCTGGGACTGGAAGCAGGCGGAAAACCCATTGTAGGCAACTTCCCCTGCACCGGTATGCACGGCGGGAAAATGCTTTTGCGGGGAGACTGTAACAATATTCACTTTCCCCATCAGGTCACTGTCAAACCGGCAGTGGATGCGGACCTTGCAGAATTCAAACCATATATATCCGAATACTGCACACTTTTCGGATACGATATAGCCGATGTACTCAATGCCCCGTTCACCCTTGTGACACCCGATAGCAAAAACCCTTACAAGCAAATGTACGTAGCAAACTAAAGCACAGAAAGGTACGGTCATAAATTATGAAGTATTCAAAGCAGGAAATTCTGCAATATGTTCATGAAGAAGACGTAAAATTTATCCGTCTGGCTTTTTGCGATGTGTTTGGCAGACAGAAAAACCTCTCTATCATGCCGGAGGAGCTTCCCCGTGCTTTTGAATACGGAATCGCTTTTGACGCTTCTGCCATTACCGGATTCGGAGACGAAACCCACTCCGACTTATTGCTCCATCCCGAACCGGAAACGCTGGCACAGCTTCCCTGGAGACCGGAGCACGGCAGGGTTGTACGTATGTTTGCCGGGATCACATACCCGGACGGTACCCCTTTTGAGTGCGATACCAGAAGTCTCCTAAAAAAAGCAGCAGCGGACGCGCATAACGCCGGGTACTACTTTTCCTTTGGAGCGGAGCAGGAATTCTATCTGTTCAACTTGGACGAAACCGGAAAGCCAACAAAAATCCCCTATGATGAAGCAGGATATATGGACATTGCTCCGGATGACAGAGGAGAAAATATCCGGCGGGAAGTCTGCCTGACCCTGGAGCAAATGGGCATCCGACCGGAAAGCTCCCACCATGAGGAAGGACCGGGGCAAAATGAAATTGACTTCCGGTACTCAGATGCGCTGACAGCCGCCGACAATGTAATGACTTTTCAGACTGTTGTAAAAACGGTAGCGCGCCGGAACGGACTGTGGGCAGATTTCAGCGCGAAACCTTTGGAAAATAAGCCGGGCAACGGATTCCATATCAATTTGTCGGTAAAAGCCATGGACGGCTCCGACAATTTTGATTCCATGATTGCAGGAATTCTGGACAAAGTGAAGGATATGACTGTTTTTTTGAATCCCACGGAAAATTCCTATCATCGGTTCGGCAGCAATAAAGCTCCCGGATACATTTCCTGGTCAAGGGAAAACCGCTCTCAATTGGTGCGCGTTCCCGCCGCGTTCGGGGAATACCGCCGGGCGGAGCTTCGTTCTCCGGATCCCACCGCCAATCCCTATCTTGCATTCACACTGATGATCTATGCTGTTTTAACCGGAATTGAAAACAGATTGCCGCTCCCGGCGGCGGCAGACCTGAATCTGTATAAAGCAGATGCTGCAACGCTTGCAGGATTCCGGCAGCTTCCGGCAGACTTCCAAGCTGCATGCAAGGCGGCTGAAAACAGCGACTTTATCCGGGAATATATTCCGAAGACCATTTTGGAAATTTACTGTCAAAAATAAACCGGCATGTGCCGAAAGGAGGGGAGCAAATGGATTTAAAGGAACGTGTGTACAGCGTTTTGATCGTATCGGCAGCAGAGAATTTCAATACCGTTCTGTCCGAGCTGCTCCCCGAATCCACCTTTTCCCCTATTATTACCGTATCTAATATCAGCACCGCCAAGCGAACGCTTGCCGAACGAGCCTTTGACTTTATTATTATCAATTCTCCTCTGCCGGACGATCCCGGCATCCGGTTTGCCATTGACGGATGCGCCGAAAAAGGAACGGTTGTGTTGCTGTTCATTCGCGCCGAAATGCACAGTGAAATTTATACAAAAGTAATGGGACACGGCGTTTATACACTTCCAAAGCCTACTTCTAAGCAGGCGATCACACAAGCCCTGTTCTGGATGGCAAGCAGCAGAGAGCGCCTGCGCAAATTTCAAAAAAGTTCCCTGTCGCTGGAAGAAAAAATGGAAGAAATCCGGCTTGTGAACCGGGCAAAATGGCTGCTGATCAGCGAACTCAAGATGGATGAATCGACGGCGCACCGCTATATTGAAAAGCAGGCGATGGATTTGTGCGTTTCCAAGCGGCAGATCGCCGAAAAAGTGATTCAGACATATTCATAAGCAACCCATATAAAAACAGCCCCCCTTTTATAAAAGGGGGGCTGTTTTATCTCCACGGACGCTTTTCCTCCGTCCAGCCTTTCTCTTTCCAATAATCCACGTCCGCTTTATTCCAGCCGCGCTTCTGCATCTGCCGCATAACGGAGAAAAAGAGTTTTGTTTTCAGGGACGGCTTCACACGTCCCTGCTTTTTCCGGATTTTCCCCGCCAGTGCAAGAAGCTTCTTATCTATTTTTTGCTTTTTTCCACTGCTGACCCGTTCCCAGGAAGTCTCCGACACGGCGATGCCGTATGTATAAACCTTTGCCGCACCCCACCAAAACATACTGTCCGCCATATCCCGGTTGGTACTTTTCATACCGGCTCCTGCGGCAGTGGAGATACATACCGCCTGCTTGGAAAACATTTTTTCCTCAGGACGGTGCACCATCCAGCGCCAGCCGTAATGATCCAGCAAAGCCTTCATAGCGCCTGTGGCATGATACACATAGACGGGACTTGCCAGAATCAGCACATCCGCTTCGTCGATTGCTTCTGTGATTGGCAACAGCTTTTCATAGTGGGGACACTTTGTTTCGGATTCGCAGAAGCATGCGGTACAGCCGGTGCAGAAATCACTGAAATCTCTGGGCAAAAATATTTCCGTAATTTCCCCGTCCAGCTTCTCCCCAAGACTGCGGGCAATATGATAGGTGGAACCCTTGTAACTCTGCCCGTGAATGACTGTTATTTTCATGCTGTTACCTCATTTTCAAACTTCATTGGCCTCCCTTGTGCGGAGTTTTCGTAGCAAATCTCCTTGAATGGTGGCACACCCAAGCGTAGCGATTGTGACGCAGGGATTGTTTAAGCTATACTGCCGATTTGCAGATGTTACAAAAAATCGTAAGACAATCCCCAGTCGCTATCGCTACGCTTCGCGACAGCCCCCTTTGCACAAGGGGGCCTTTTTTCATTCATGCTACACGGAGCCAGCTCCCCTTGCACCCCGCAATCTGCTCTTTTTAAATACAAAATAATATTTATTCCGGATATACAAAGCTGGGTTGATTGACTAAAGCGTCCTTATATTTTTTAATATAGAACTTTGCCATATTCAAATTCTGTTCAGAGTAATTTCCACATTGATCGGGCTCAGCACCCGGAATTTCGCCATCATAATCTATTATAAAATTGCACATATCCATAACAAGGCCCAAAATATCCTGTGGATTCAAGTCGCCGAACATAAGCAGGTAACAGCCGATACAGAAATCCATCAGGTTTTTCATCAGGATGTTGCCGGAGTTCTTTGC